>NZ_JBHVXZ010000062.1:0-57406 GCF_042881395.1 Amycolatopsis sp. NPDC058278
GGTATGCGCAGTGGGCCGAGGACTTCCAGAAGTTCCTGCGGGGGCGGAGGCGCGCTGGGAGCAGGTCGAATCGCTGGCGCGCGGAGTCGTCGAGGCCGCCCGCGCGGGCGGGGAGGCGGCCGGCGGCGAGGTGCTCGGCGACCTGTTCGCCCTGGCCCAGACGATCGCGACGCTCACCGGCGGCCTGGTCAGCATCGAGGACACGGCGAACCGCGTGCTCGCGTATTCGCGGGCGGGCGACGAGGTCGACGAGCTGCGCCGGCTGTCGATCCTCGGCCGCGAAGGCCCGGAACGCTACCTCGCGATGCTGCGCGAATGGGGCGTCTACCAGCGGCTCCGCGCCGGGGAAGGGATCGTCCGGATCGACGAACGGCCCGAGCTCGGCATCCGCCGCCGCATCGCGGCGGGCATCCACGCGGGCAAGCAGCCGCTCGGCACGATCTGGGTCCAGGAGGGCGCCCAGCCGCTCACCGAACGGGCCGAGACGGCGCTGCTCGGGGCGAGCCGCACCCTGGCCCCGCAGCTGATCCGGGCCCGCACGCTGCCGAGCCCGGAACTGCGGCTGCGCGAAGACCTCCTGGCCAGCCTCCTGGAAGGGCGGCTGGACGCGGAATCCGTGGCCGACGACATCGGCGCGGATCCCGCGCGGCCGGCGCAGGTCCTGGCCTTTTCGTTGGAGCGATCGGACAACCGGCAGCTGCGGCGGGCCGAACTGGTCCACCTGATCGCCGTCCACACGGCGGCCTACCGGCGCAGCGCGCTGGTGAGCGTGATCGGCGGCCGCGTCTACGCGCTGCTGCCGGACCTGCCCGAGCACTCCGACGCGGCGGTGCTGGCGCTGGCCCGCGAAATCGCCGCCACGGCCCGCCGGCACCTGGACGTCCCGGTGCGGGCGGCCCTCGGCGGCGTCGTACCCCGCCTGTCGGAGGCGGCGGCCTCCCGCGGCGACGCCGACCGCGTCCTGGCGGCGATGACGCGCGGGCACTGGGCCGCGGACGTCGCCTCGCTCGCCGACGTCCGCGCCGAAGTGCTGCTGTCGGAGGTGCTGGCCTTCCTGGACGCGCAGCCGCGGATCCGCGACCCGCGGCTGACGACCCTCGTGGAGCACGACACCGAGCACGGCGGCATCCTCGTGCCGGCGGTCCTGGCCTGGCTGAACGCGTTCGGCGACGTCCGCGCGGCGGCGCGGGTGCTGAACATCCACCCGAACACGGTCCGGTATCGCGTCCGCCGCGCGGCCGAGGTGTCCGGAGTGGACTTCGAGGATCCGGCGCAGCGGCTGTTGACTCAGCTGCAATTGAGGCTTCGACCCTGCTAGCTTCGCGCGCGTGGATCTCTTTTCGCGCACGTGGGCGGCGTTGCGCGCCGCGGTCGCTTCCCTTCCCGATGCCGAGTTCGAGAAGCCGTCGGGCTGCCGGGGCTGGCTGGTCCGGGACCTGGTCTGCCACCTGGTGATCGACGCGCAGGACGTGCTGATCACGCTGGCCACCCCGGTGTCCTCGGCGTTGACGCACGACGCGATCACGTACTGGGCGGTGTCCGGGACCCCGCCGTCGGGCGACGACCCGCTGTCGGCGCTGATCGTCCGCCTGGCGGCGGCGTACCAGGACCCGGCGCTGCTGAAGTTCCACCTCGACGACGTGGGGTCGGCGGCGGGCCGCGCGGCGGACCTGGCGGACCCGGGAACGCGGGTGTCGACGCAGGACATGGTGCTGACCGCGGGCGACTACCTGTCGGCGTACGTGCTGGAGTGGACGTTGCACCACCTGGACCTGGTGGCGAACGTGCCGTCGGCGGCCGGGCCGCCTGCCGAGGGCCTGGCGCGCACGCGGGTGATGCTGGAGAAGATCGCGGGGGCGGAGTTCCCGCCGTCGTTCCCGGACGAGGACGTCCTGCTGGTGGCGACGGGGCGCCGCGCCCCCACCGACGCCGAGCGCGAGGCACTGGGCGACGTGGCCGCGCGGCTGCCGCTGGTGCTCGGGTGATCGTCTGGCTGAACGGCACGTTCGGCGCGGGCAAGACGACGACCGCGAGCGAGCTCGCCGGCCTGCTGGGCGCCCGGACGTTCGACACGGAGTTCGTCGGCTACCTGCTGCGCACGGCGTTCCCGGAGCACGAGGGCGACTTCCAGCACCTGCCGCTGTGGCGGCCCCTCGTCGTGGAGAACACGGCGCGGGTGCACGAACACGCCGGGACGCTGGTCATCCCGCAGACCGTCCTCGTCGAGGCGTACGCGCGGGAAATCTTCGACGGCCTGGCCGGCCGCGGCGTCCCGGTCGCCCACTTCGTGCTGCACGCCGAGGCGGCCGAGCTGCGCCGCCGGATCGAGGAGTCGGCCGACACCTTCGCCCGCCAGTGGCGACTCGACCACGTCGACCGCTACGGCGAGGCCCTGCCGTGGCTGCGCCGGTCGGCGACGCTGGTGTCCACGGAGGGGAAAACGCCGGCCGAGGTGGCGCGCGGCATCGCGGAACGGGTGCGAGCCCGCTGAAATCCGCTCCGGCGATTGTTCCACGCGGTGCCGAGGCAGCCGGAAATCCGATAACCCACGCGATCGCCGGACAATTCGGCGGCAATTCACCCGGCGGAAATGCGAAGCTCCGCCAGTTCGGCCAGCGCGGCGAAAGAATCCAGCCACGCCGATTGGTCGTAGGCGGCGGTCGTGGCGAGGATTTCGTCGGCGCCGGTCACCGCGACCAGCCTGCCCAGCCGGTCCGCCACTTCGGCCGGCGTGCCCGAAACCTGACCGTCCAAAGTCTCCTCGAGCCGCGCGCGCTCGCGGTCGGTCATCGGCGCCGCGAGAATGCCGTCGGGCGGCTCCAGGGGCGGGAAGATGCCGTGGGAGCGCGAATACACCGTCGCCCAGGCTTCCGAGACGAGCAACCGGCGCGCGTCGGCCGCCGAGTCCGCCACCGCGATCGCCGTCGACACCACCACGTACGGCTCGCGCGCCCACCCGGACGGCCGGAACCCGTTCCGGTAGCGCGTCACGGATTCGGCCAGCGCACGTTCACCGCGCACCGGGGTGATCACCAGGGGCAGCCCGAGTTCCGCGGCGAGGTCCGCGCCCGACCCGGTGGCCAGCAGGAACGGCGGCACGCGCAGCCCCTCGGCCGGGTAGGCGTGCACGCCGGGGTAAGCGTGTTCCCCGGTGAAGAAGCCGAGCAGCTCCCGGACCTGCGCGCCGAAGTCGCCGGCGTCCTCTTTGCCGTGTCCCAGCGCCGATCGGACGCCGCCGGTGAAGCCGACGGACCGGCCGAGGCCCATGTCGATCCGGCCCGGATGAAGCGCTTCCAGCACGCCGAACTGCTCCGCCACGACCAGCGGCCGGTGGTTCGGCAGCATCACGCCCCCGGTACCGACGCGGATGCGGCTCGTCGCGCTCGCGACGGCGGCGGCGAGCACGGTCGGCGCGGACCCGGCGACGCCCGGCACGCCGTGGTGCTCGGACACCCAGAACCGGTGGTAGCCCAGCCGTTCGACGGCGGCGGCGAAGGCGACGGTGTCCCGCAGCGCCTGCGCGGGCCCGCGGTCCCGCCGCACGGGCGAGCGGTCGAGCACGGAGAACAACGTCACGCGGGGTGCAACGCCGGGCGTCCGGCGGGATTCCCGTCAGGGGCGCCAGCGCTCGCTGTACTCCGGGTGGTCGGCGTAGGGCAGGGCCAGCAGGCGCAGCGTGAGGCACCAGTTGGAGCCGGCCTCGTCGGCGGGCACGTGGCAGGTCTCACACCAGTATTCGCTGCCGTAGAGCGGAAAACCGGGGACCTTCTCCGACACGGTCGTGCGGTGGGCGAGCAGGATCCGCCGGGTCGCCTCGATCTCGTTGATCATCTGGTTGACCACGTCGAGCTCGAGGTCGGTGAGCCCGCGGATCTTCTGCTCCACGGCGACCTTCGTTTCGCCGCGGTTCATCACCTCGCCGGCCTTCGCCTTGTTGACGGCCTGCATGATCAACGCCTGCCGCGCGCCCACGCGCGCCGCGAGGAAAGCGATCAGGTCGTCCACGAACGGCCTCCTTCCTCGGACCCGCTCCCCGACGGTCCCGGGGAGTCGTCGATCCGGGACCGCACGTTACGCCGTCGGAGACCAAGATCGTGACATCGCGATCGGCCGTGCAACATTTGTGACCCGAAAGGCGACAGCGGGCGCCTGGGTGATCACTCCGTGTTCGGATTGGTTCTTTCGGTCGAGCGTAAATCCCCGGTGTGGTCGCTGATCCGGTGATGACCGCCACGGCTGTGGCCGTGGTTACGAATGGTCCCGGAGGGCTGCCGCAAGCCGTGAGGTCACTCGGGACGCGCTTTGCTCGGCTGGACCCGCTTCGGCTCCCCCGGCATCTTCGGGTAGTCCGGCGGATAAGGCAGCTCGCCCAGCCCGTGGTCGCGCAGGTCCCGCTCGTACCACTCCAACGCCGTCTCCAGCCCGAACGGCGAGGCGTCCATCGGTGCGTGCAGGTCCCCGTGCTTCTCCAGGAACGCCGGGATCGTCAGCACGTCGAAGTCGTCCGCGTCCACCTCGCCCAGCAGGTCCCACGTCAACGGCGTCGACACCGTGGCGCGCGGGGTGCCGCGGACCGACCAGGCCGAAGCCACCGTCCGGTCGCGGGCCGCCTGGTTGTAGTCGAGGAACACCCGGCCCCCGCGCTCCTCCTTCCACCAGTTGACCGTCGCCTTCTCCGGGATCCGGCGAGCGACCTCGCGGCCCAGCGCGATCACCGCGTGCCGGACCGCCACGAAATCCCACTCCGGCCGGATGCGGACCAGCACGTGCACCCCGCGGCCGCCCGAGGTCTTCGGCCAGCCCGTCAGGCCCGCGTCCGCCAGGACCTCGCGGACCACCACGGCCACCTCGACCGCGTCCGCGAAGCCCGCCCGGTCCGGCGGGTCGACGTCGATCCGGAGCTCGTCGGGGTGGTCGGTGTCCGGGCGGCGGACCGGCCACGGGTGGAAGTCGAACGTGCCCAGGTTGGCCGCCCAGGCGAACACCGCGGGCTCGGTCGGGCACACCTCGGCCGCCTTGCGGCCGGACGGGAACGTGATCTCGGCGGTCGAAACCCACTCGGGCGCACCCTTCGGCACGCGCTTGGCGTAGAACCAGTCGCCCTCGACGCCGTCGACGTAGCGCTTCAGCGTCGTCGGACGCTCGCCGATCGCACGCAGCAGCGGCGCGCCGACCGTGATGTAGTGCTCCACGACCTGCCGCTTCGTGATGCCGCGCTGGGGGAAGTACACCTTGTCCGGGCTGGTGACGCGGACCGTGCGCCCGCCCACCTCGTACTCGACCGGGTCACCGTGCTTGGGCATGCGGCCACGCTAGCGCGCGGAAGCCGGCCGGTAGGCTCGAACGGGTGTCCGGCCGCACCAAGCTGATCGTCGCGCTCGCCGTGCTCGCCGCCTTCGCGGCGGCCGCGGTGCTGCTGCCGATCCCCGGTCCGGCCGACCTGCGGGCCTGGGCCGCCACCACCGGCCCCGCCACCCCGCTCGTGCTGCTCGTCGCGTACTCGCTGCTCACCGTGGCGCCCATCCCGCGCACGGTGTTCAACCTCGCCGCCGGCCTGCTCGTCGGCACCGCGGCCGGGATCGCGATCGGCCTGGTCGCCACCACCATCGCGGCCGGCCTCTCCTTCGGCCTGGCCCGGCTGCTCGGCCGCGACCTGGTCACCCGGCACCTGCACCGGTCCGCGGTGAAGACGGTCAACGACCGCCTTTCCGGCGGCGGCGTCCTCGCCATCACGTCACTGCGGTTGATCCCGGTGGTGCCGTTCGCGCCCTTCAGCTACCTCTGCGGGGTGTCCTCGGTGCGGCTCGCCCCGTACCTGGCCGGTACGCTGCTCGGCAGCGTGCCCGGCACGGTTGCCGTGGTCGTCCTCGGCGACGCCCTGACCGGCGACACGCCGCCTGCGCTGCTCGCCTGTTACGGCGTGTTCGCGCTGGCCGGAGCGATCGGGCTGGTCAAGGTGTTCAAGAAGCGGGCACCGGCCGAATCGCAGCCCGCCGGACCGGCTGGCTGACGCGAACAGCGCGCGGCCGACCGCTACACTCGATCGGGTGCGCGAAGCGGTAACGCGCTGAGCAGGGCCACCACCACCGGGAATTTCGTCAGGAGCAGTCGCCATCGACACCGGTCAGCTGATCGCGGGGCACTACCGCCTCGTCGAGCACATTGGTAGCGGTGCCATGGGTGTCGTGTGGCGCGCGACCGACGTGCGCCTCGAGCGCGACGTCGCGATCAAGCAGATCCTCCCCCAGCCGGGCGTCTCCGAGACCGAGCGCGACAACATGCGCCAGCGCGCGATGCGCGAGGCGAAGAACGCGGCCCGGTTCCAGCACCCGAACGCCATCGTCGTGTTCGACATCGCCGAGCACAACGGCGACCCGTGCCTGGTGATGGAGTACCTGAACGGGCCCAGCCTCTCCACGATCCTCGCCGAGGAGGGCACCCTCCCGCTCGGGCGGGTCGCCCGCATCGGCGAGCAGGTCGCGTCCGCGCTGGTGGCGGCCCACCGGGCCGGGATCGTGCACCGTGACGTCAAGCCGGGCAACATCCTCATCGACGAGACCGGCGCCGCGAAGATCACCGACTTCGGCATCTCCCGCGCGGCCGGCGACATGACGCTGACGGCGACCGGCCTGATCGGCGGCACGCCCGCGTACCTGGCGCCCGAACTGGCCCGCGGCGCCGACCCGGTGCCCAGCTCCGACGTCTTCGCCCTCGGCGCGACCCTCTACCAGGCGATCGAGGGCACCACGCCGTACGGCAACACGACCAACCAGCTCGCGCTGCTCTACGCGGCGGCGAACGGCCAGATCAACCCGCCGGTGCAGGCGGGCGGGGCCACCGCGCTGCTGATGAGCCTGCTGCGCAGCGAGCCGGGCGAGCGGCCGAGCATGGCCGAGGCCCGCGAGCGGCTGGCCGCGCTGGCCCGCACCGAGCCCGGCGGCATGACGGCGTCCCCGCCGCTGCTCTCCGGCGGCGCGGGCCGCAAGCCCGCCGCACCCGCGTCCGCGGACGACGGCGAGCGGCCGCCCTGGCAGCGGACGGCGAACAAGGCACCTTCGTCCCCGCCGGTCGGCACGCCCGTGCCGGCGAACAAGGCGCCGTCGAACCCGCCGCGCCCGACCGCGGCGTTCATGCCGATGCGGTCCCCGGCCGCGCCGCCGAACACCCCGCCCGGACCGGTGCCCGCGGCCGCGCCGTCGGCCAGGGCCCCCCAGTACTCGTCGGGCACCGCGAAGCCGGACAACAAGCGCAAGTTCGCGCTGTTCGCCGGCGCCGGCGCGGCGGTCGTCGTGGTCGCGGTGATCGTGTTCCTGGTCCTGAACTCCGGCAACGGCGGTTCGGGCGGCAACCAGACCGCCCAGTCGCCCGGCAACCAGCCGACGACGGGCCACAGCAGCACGCCCAAGTCCGCCAGCCCGAGCACCTCGGCGCCGCCCGCCGACCTGGGCAAGACCCCTTCCGAGGGCAAGATCACCGACTTCGGCTCGGCCGGCCGGCTGCTCGCCAACACCTTCTACCCCGCTGTCGAGCAGGGCTGGGGCCTGCTGACCCCCGCCGCGCAGGCCGTCTACGGCTCGCAGGCCGACTACCAGGCCTACTGGGCCGACCACAAGGGCGAGCTCAGCGGCTGGCAGAAGGCCACCGCGGTGGGCAACGGGTCGGACGGCTCGCTGGACCTCACGATGGAACTCAACGGCTCGCGCCGGAAGTACCACATCGTCCTGGTCGGCGGTCAGATGCTGATCGACAGCAACACCAAGCTCGACGCGAACCCCAACACAGGTCTCTGAGACGTAACGCGCGTCCGGTGGGCTGAGCGGCGCGGATGGCCTACCGTGGTGGCATGGCCGACGACGGAGCTTCACTGCCGGGCCCGAATCCTCGCTTCCACGAGGACCTGGTCGGCCTGGACCCGTACGACCCGGAGGCGCGCGCGTTCGCCGAGCACCTCGACCGCATCGAACGCTGTGGCCCGAACTACACCATCGAAGCCGCCCTCGACGGCGTCGCCGATTTCGCCGACTCCAGCAACCGCCTCGGTGGGCTGCGCTACTGGGTGTCGGCCCTCATCGTGATCCTCATCGTGCTCGGCGTGATCGTGGCCGCATGGGACATCGTGGTGCACGCCCTCGCCTGGCTCGCGGCGTAACGTGGATCGGGTGAAAGGTATGAAACCCGTTGTCGGCGCGACCCCTCGCGTCGTGAAGTCCGAGCAGGAATGGCGGGCGCAGCTCAGCCCCGACGAGTTCGCCGTGCTCCGCCAAGCGGGGACCGAACGGCCGTTCACCGGTGAGTACACCGACACCAAGGCCACCGGCGTCTACGAGTGCCGCGCGTGCGGTGCCGAGCTGTTCCGCAGCGACACGAAGTTCGAGAGCCACTGCGGCTGGCCGTCGTTCTACGACCCGGCCGACTCCGACGCCGTGCTGCTGCGCGAAGACCGCACCATGGGCATGAAGCGGATCGAGGTGCTCTGCGGCTCCTGCCACAGCCACCTCGGGCACGTCTTCGAAGGCGAGGGCTACCCGACCCCGACCGACCAGCGCTACTGCATCAACTCGATCTCGCTGAAACTGGTCACCGAGCCGTAAAACCCGCCGCCCTAAATCTCCCTTAAGCGAGCAACCCGCCGCCCTTCCTCGAACGTAGTCTCCGCACACGGACGAGGGAGGGCGGACTCATGACCGACACCTGGGGTATTCCCGGACCGGTGTTCGCGGGGCTCTACCTGGGGTTGCTGTTTCTCGTGGCGCTGGTCGCGGTAGTGCGCGCCGCGCTGCTCGCGCGGGGACGCACCGGCGGGGCACCGGACACGGCCGAAGAACTGGCGCTGCTGACCGGCGGGCGGGAGCGCGCCGGTGAACTGGTCGTCGCCCGGCTGCTCGAGCGGCAGCTGATCCGGCTCGACGGCACCGGATGCGTGCACCGCGTCCGGGGTTCGGCAACCGACGACCTGGGCCGGGCCGCACTCGCGCGGATCGGCAAGACCGGCAGCTCCGTCGACCGGGTGCGCGCCGAGGTGGCGCGCCACCTGTCCGTGGCGGACCTGGAGGCCGGGCTGGTGGCCCGCGCGCTGCTCACCGACGTCCGGAAACTGCGCCGGACCCGGCTGCTGACCGCCGTGGCGCTCTGGGCGCTGTTCGTCCTCGGCGTCGTCCGGCTGATCGCGGGCTCTTCGACCGGGCACCCCGTCGGCTTCCTGCTGGGCCTGCTCGCCCTGAACACCGTCGCGGCCGTGGTGGCCACGGTCCGCGCCGCGAACAAGCCCCAGGTGAAGGCCACCCTCGCCGGCCGGAGGGCCGCGGAAGAGGCGCGCCGCACCCGGACGCTCGTCACGGGTCCGTCCGGGGCCGTCGCGGCGGACGGCTTCGGCAGCCACCCGGAGAAGGACGTCCGGCTGGCCGTCAGCCGCGCCACGCAGCAGTCCACGGCACGCGCCGCCCGCCGCCCGCGCACCCGCTGGGCGAGCGGGGGCGGCGGCGCGGCCGTCGGCTACTACGGCGGCAGCTCCTGCGGCGGGGGCGGCAGCTCGTGCGGCGGCGGGGGCGGCGGCTGCGGTGGCGGCGGCGGCGGGGGCTGTGGTGGTTGAAACGCCGACGCGAGCGCATGCGTCTCACAGCTACGGTAACCGCGACACACTGAGGGGAGACGGGCGATGACCGACCCGTGGGGCATCTCCGGACCGGATTTCGTGGTCCTCTACATCGCGTTGCTCGGCGCCGTGCTGCTGGTCCGGCTCGTCGTGACCGGGATCGCCGTCTCCTGGGCCCGGCGGCCCGGCCGTGCGCAGCCGGGCCCGCCGCCGACCGTCTACCAGCTGGCGTTCCTGGCCGGCGGCCCCGACCGCGCGACCGACGCGGCGATCGCGGCGCTGGTGGAGCGCGGTCAGCTGCGGGTGAACAGCTACAAGCAGATCAGCAAGACCGGGACGCGGCCGGTGGAACCGCTGGAGCGGGCCGTCTTCGACATCGCGAAGCTCAAGACGACCGCGGTGATCCGGGCGAAGGTCCGCGGGTCGGCGGCCATGCGGGCGCTGGCGGACAGCCTGGACGAGCGGGGGCTGCTGTCGTCGGCGAACCGGCAGGCCAGGACGTTCGGACTGGTCCTGCAGCTGGCCGTGCTGGTGCTGGGGATCGCAAGGCTGGTCAACGGCGTCTCGCTCGGCAGGCCGGTCGGCATCCTGCTCTTCCTGACGCTGCTCGCGACCGTGCTGGCGCTGGCGTCCGCGGCCGGTCTGAAGACGGCTGCCCGTCGGCCGTCAGCCGCCGGGCACCGCGTCCTCGGCCAAGCGCGCGCCGCGGCGAGCGGGCCGATGCCGGCCGGAGCGCTCGCCGGAGGCGTGCTGCTCGGCGGCGCGGTGGCCGCCGTCGCACTGGGCGGCTGGGCGATGTACCCGGACGACGAGCTGAGCGCGGCCCTGATGCCGTCCGCGGGCTCCGGCGGCGGGGGTTCGTCGGGCGGCTCGTCGTGCTCGAGCTCGTCGTGCAGCAGCGGGTCTTCGTGCGGTTCGTCGTGCGGCGGAGGGGGCTGCGGTGGGTGAGCTGGGCATCGGGATCGGCTGGCGGCACGAGCTCGACCTGTCCATCGCGCGGCTGCCGGGCGTGGACTGGGTCGAGGTCGTCGCCGAGAACCTGCACGCCGACCACCTGCCGGAGACGCTCGTGACGCTGCGCGAGCGGGGCCTGCCGGTGCTGCCGCACGCCGTCTCGCTGTCCCTCGGCGGGGCCGAGCCGCTGGACACCGGCCGCGTCCAGCACCTCGCGGAGGTCGCGCGGGCGCTGGACGCGCCGCTGGTCAGCGACCACGTGTGCTTCGTGCGCGCGGGCGGCCTCGACTCGGGGCACCTGATGCCCCTCCCCCGCACGCGCGAGGCACTGGACGTGCTGGTGGCGAACGTCCGGCTGGCCCAGTCCATCGTGGACGTGCCGCTGGCCCTGGAGAACATCGCCGCGGTGCTCGACTGGCCGGACGCCGAGCTGACCGAGGAGCAGTTCCTCACCGAGCTGACCGACCGGACGGGCTGCCGGCTGATCATCGACGTGGCGAACCTGTACGCCAACGCCCGCAACATCGGCACGGACCCGGTGGCGTTCCTGGACGGAATCCCCTGGGAGCGGCTGGCGTACGTGCACATGGCGGGCGGCATCGAGCGCGACGGCGTCTACCACGACACGCACGCGCACCCGGTCCTGCCGGAGGTGCTGGCGCTGTTGACGGAGCTCCGCCGCCGGACGGACCCACCGGGAGTGCTGCTGGAGCGCGACGACGACTACCCGACCGACGACGAGCTGGCGGCGGAGCTGTCGGCCCTGCGGGCGGCGGTGACGGGGTGAGCCGTTCGGAGCTGGCCCGGCGCCAGGCGGAGCTGCTGCACGCGTTGCTGGCCGACGGCCCGGCCCCGGCGGGCTTCGACCCCGCCCGGCTGAAGGTGGAGGCTCAGGTGCTCCGCCGGAAGCACGGGCGGGTGCTGGCCTATCAGCGGCCCGAGCTGGCGGAGGCGCTGGGCGAGCGGTACGGGCCGCTGTTCGCGCAGTTCACGGCGGCCCGGCCGAAGAAGGCGACGGAACGGTCGGGGGCGTACGCGGACGAGTTCGTGACGTGGCTGATCGAGCACGGCCACCTCCCGAAGCCGAAGCGGCGGCTGGTGGACCGCCTCCGGCGGCGCTGATCCACAATCCCGCGGGGCGAATGCGGTGCCGGCTGGGGCGCCTTCGGCCGCGCTGACCCACAATCCCGCCAGGCGAATGCGGTGCCGGCTGGAGCACCTTCGGCCGCGCTGGTCCGCAAGGCCGCCGAGCGAAAGCCGTGCCGACCGGAGCACCTCCGGCCGCGCTGATCCACAATCCCGCCGGGGTGTGGACAACCCCGGTCTGACCAGGCTTTTCGTCGGACTGAGCCGGTAGACTGGAACTGGGGCGGCCCCCAAGGGTGGGCGGGTTCTGCTTCCGGGCGGGTTCTGCTTCCGGGCGGGTTCTGCTTCCGCGCGCAGTCCGCCTCAGGGCAGGTTCCGCTTCAGGGCGTCCAGGTCGGTTTGTCGACTCCCGGCATCCGCGTCCCGAACTCCCAGTACGGCTGCGCGCCCGGCAAGCCGCCGGCCATCCGGACCCGCGTCATCCGGCCGTAGCCGCTGTCCGTTTCCTCCAGCAGGTCGCCGTAGTCGACGTCCGCCGCCGGCGTTTCCTTGCGGCCCAGGGAATCCAGCCATCGGCCCGTGCCCGCCAGGGACAGCCCGGCTCGCCACGTTCCGCCGTCGGTGACCTGGCGGTGCAACGCCGTCATCACCGCCGCCGCCGTGAGCCAGCCCGTTGCGTGGTCCAGAGCCTGGACCGGCAGTGGTGACGGTGGCTCGCCCCACGCCAGGCCGCTCGACATCTGGACCAGGCTGTCGAACCCGCGCCGGCGCGCCCAAGGGCCTTCCCAGCCGTACGCGCTCAGGTCCGCGATCACCAAGCCCGGCCGCAGCTCGGCCAGCTCCGCGGGCCCGAACCCGATGCGCTCCAGCGCACCCGGGCGGAACGACTGGACCAGCACGTCCGCGCGGCTGATCAGCTTCTTCAGCCGCGCGCGGCCGCCCTCGGTGTCCAGCGCGACGAACGTCGAACGCTTGCCCTGGTTCGTGTCCCGCACCAGCGCCTCGACCCGCGGCAGGTGCGCGGCCCCGACGTGCAGGACGTCGGCGCCGTGCGCGGCCAGGACCCGCCCGGCCACCGGCCCGGCGAGCACGTGCGTCAGCTCCAGCACCCGGATCCCGCCCAGCGGCCGGTCCGAGTAGAACAGGGTCCGTTTCGGAGCCGAGCCCAGCGGTGTCAGCGAAACCAGCGGCAGCGACGCCACCGCCTCGCCCTGCGGGTGCGCCGCCCAGTCCGACGGCGAACGCAGCTCGGCCGCCGCTCCCCCGGCCGACACGACGGCGTGCTCCACCTCGCGCGTCCGGCGTCCGGCGACCGCCTTTTCGACGGCCTCGCGGGACCCGGGGACACCGAGGCCCCAGCACACCGCCGCTTCGTGCCGCGGGTAGTTGGCGTGCAGCCGGACCCAGCCGTCGGCCGCGCGGTAGTCGCCCGACAGCGGTGCCCAGACGGACTCCGCGCCGACGCCGTCCACCCGCAGCAGCTGCTCGCTCCGGAACGCCGCCGCCGCGTGGCGCGTGTCCGCCGTGACGACGCCGGGCTCGATGTCACGCAACCGAAGCATTTCCCCGGCGGCCAGGGTCGCCGCCGCAATCGACGCCGTGGCCGCTGCCGCCACCCGGTACGGGCCGGGCAGCACGTCTTCGGCGCCGGTCAGCTCGACCGGTCCCGGCGCGTCCCCGGTCAGGGTGCGCCAGACGCCGTCCAGGACCTCGCGCACTACGGGAGAGCCGCGACGAGCTCGGCGGGCGGCACGCGGGTGCCGGTGTAGAACGGGATCTCCTCGCGCACGTGCAGCCGCGCCTCGGTGCCGCGCAGGTGGCGCATGAGGTCGACGATCCGGTGCAGCTCGTCGGCCTCGAAGGCGAGGATCCACTCGTAGTCGCCCAGGGCGAACGACGCGACGGTGTTCGCGCGCACGTCCGGGTAGTCGCGGGCTTCCTTGCCGTGGTCGGCGAGCATCTTGCGGCGATCGGCGTCCGGCAGCAGGTACCACTCGTAGGACCGCACGAACGGGTAGACGCAGATGAACTTGCGCGCCTCTTCACCGGCCAGGAAGGCCGGGATGTGGCTCTTGTTGAACTCGGCGGGCCGGTGCAGCGCGGTCTGGCTCCAGACCGGCGTCGACGCGCGGCCCAGCGGCGTCCGGCGGAACCCGGCGTAGGCGGCCTGGACCTGCTCGATCTCCTCGGCGTGCCACCAGATCATGAAGTCGGCGTCGGCACGCAACGCGGACAGGTCGTAGACGCCGCGGACGACGACGCCCTTGGCTTCCAGCCCGTCGAGGTACTCCGCGGTCTCACGGCCGGCGGTCCCGCGGTCCTCGCCCAGCCGCCCCGGCTCGATCCGGAAGACCGACCAGGTGGTGTAGCGGATGGTGTCGTTGAGCTCGTTGTAGTTGACCCGCGCCATGTCCCCATCCTGTCACCGCGGCGGCACCGTCGCCGCCACGGGTCGGGGTGAGAGCACTCACGCGGTCAGGTGCGCGGCGATCCGCTGCGCCGCGGCTTCCGCCGTCGCGACACAGGCCGGCAGCCCGACCCCGTGCAGGGTCGCCCCGGCGATCGCCAGGCCCGGTACCTCCGCGACGGCCTTTTCGATCCGCTCGACGCGGTCGAGGTGCCCGGCGCCGTACTGCGGCAGCCCGCCGCCCCACCGCGTCACCAGCGTCTCCACCGGCGCCGCCGTCACGCCGGTCAGCCGGGCGAGGTCGTCGCGGACCACGCGGACCAGCTCGACGTCGTCGAACTGCAGCGCGCCCGGCTCGCCGAACCGGCCGACCGAGCCGCGGACCAGGACCGGCCCGGTGCCGTAGTGGGCCCACTTCCGGGACGAAAACGTGAACGCCTTCGACGCGTACGGCACGCCCGAAGCGTCCCGCTCGCCCTGGCCGATCAGGATCCCCGACGCCTCCGGCAGCGCGGTGCCGGGCGGCAGCGCCAGCGCGACCACCGCCATCGACGCCAGCTCGACCTCGCCGAAGGCCGCCGAAGCCGCCGGGACGACGTCGGTGAGCAGGCGGCGGGCCGACGGCGCGGGCACCGCGAGCACGACCGCGTCCGCTTCGGCGAGGTTGTCCGCCGGCGCGTGCGCGGTCGGTGCCGCGCCGATGCGCAGCCGCCAGCCGTCGCCGTGCCGGTCGATCTCGCACACCGGCAGGCCGGTGCGCAGCTCGGCGCCGGAGGCCGCGGTCAGCCGGTCGATCACCGTGCCGAGGCCGCCCGGGACGGTGCCGAACACCGGCGCCGTCGACGGGTTCGCCGGCAGCTGCGCGGCGGCCGCCGCGGTCAGCGAGCCCGCGCCCGCCGCCAGCGCGGCGGCCAGGCCGGGCATGGTGGCGCGCAGGCCGAGGCCGTCGGCGCCACCCGCGTAGACGCCACCGAGCAGCGGGTCGACCAGCCGGTCCACCAGTTCGTCGCCGAACCGCTCGCGCAGCAACGGCCCCAGCGGCACGTCGCCGCCCGGCAGCCGCAGCTCGGGCAGCGACGGCTCGGCTTCGACCGCGTGGCGCCCCGCCTCGGAAAGCACCCCGGCCACCGACTCCGCGGACGCCGGCACGCCCATCACCGTGCCGGGCGGCAGCCCGGTGACGGCGCCGCCCGCGTGGATCTTCGCCCGGGCCTTCGTCGGGTGGACGACGTCGAGCCCGAGCTCGCGGGCCAGCGCGAGCATTTCCGGGCGGCGGACGAGGAAGGCCTCGGCGCCGACGTCGTAGGGCACCCCGGCCAGCTCGGCGGTGCGCAGCTTCCCGCCCGGGGCCGTCGTCTTCTCGAAGACGGTGATCTCGGCTTCGGGGCCGAGCAGCCGCCGCAGCCGGTACGCCGCGGTCAGCCCGGAAACGCCGCCCCCGACGACCGCGACGCGCTTCACAGCTCGTGCACCAGCCCGACCACGCGGGTCAGCACGTCGGGATCGACGCCCGGCAGCACGCCGTGGCCCAGGTTGAAGATGTGGCCGTCGGCCGCTTTGCCCTCTTCGACGATCCGCCGGACCTCGGCCTCCAGCACCGGCCAGGACGCGTGCAGCAGCGCCGGGTCGAGGTTGCCCTGGACGATCGCTCGCCCACCGAGGCGCCGCACGGCTTCGTCGAGCGGGATCCGCCAGTCGACGCCGACGACGTCGGCGCCCGCGTCGCGCATCGCGGCCAGGAGCTCGCCGGTGCCGACGCCGAAGTGGATGCGCGGCACGCCGTACTCCGCGACGCCCGCGAGGACCTTGGCCGAGTGCGGCAGGACGAACTCGCGGTAGTCCCGCTCGGACAGCGCCCCGGCCCAGGAGTCGAACAGCTGCACCGCGTCGACGCCGGCGTCGAGCTGGGCGCGCAGGAAGGTCAGGGCGACGTCGGCCAGCCGCCCGGCCAGCTCGTGCCACACCTCGGGCGAGGTGTGCATCAGCGCCTTGGTGTGCTCGTGGTTGCGGCTCGGGCCGCCCTCGATGAGGTAGCTGGCCAGCGTGAACGGCGCGCCGGCGAACCCGATCAGCGGGGTGCCGCCGAGCCGCTCGACCAGCAGCCGGACGCCGTCGGCGACCTGCGAGACCTGCTCGGGCTCGAGCTCCGGCAGCGCTTTCACCGCGGCGAGGTCGCGCACCGGCGTCGCGACCACCGGGCCGGTGCCGGGCACGATGTCGATGTCGACCCCGGCCGCCTTGAGCGGCACCACGATGTCGCTGTACAGGATGGCCGCGTCGACGCCGTGGCGGCGGACCGGCTGCAGCGTGATCTCGGCGAGCATCTCGGGATCGAAACAGGAATCGAGCATCGGCACGCCCTCGCGCAGCGCGCGGTACTCGGGCAGCGAGCGGCCGGCCTGGCGCATGAACCAGACGGGCGTGCGGGCCGGGCGTTCACCGCGCGCGGCGGCCAGGAACGGGGCTTCGGGCAGCTCGCGGCGACCGGACGGGACGGCGTGGCGCGGCAGGGGCGTGGTCTGAGACATCGTGGTCAATCGTGCCACGAGCCCGGGCGGGCCGTTCTCTCGGCGCGCCTGCGCCCGCAACAGGGCGTGCCCGCCCTAAAGTCGGTGCGTGACCGCGATGACGCCAGTGCCCGAACTCTTCCGCGAAGCAGTCGCGGCGCTGCAGTCCGTCCGGCCCCGCCGGGAGGTGCTGCTGGAGCCGATGCGCGCGCCGCAGCGGCTCGCGCCGTGGTCGTACGCGGTCAGCTGCGAAGTGTCCGGGCCCGCCGACGTGCTGGCCTCGGGACGGCTGGTCCTGCTGCACGACCCGGACGGCCAGGACGGCTGGGACGGCGTGCTGCGCCTCGTCATGTACGTGCGCGCGGAGCTGGACCGGGAGCTGGCGACGGACCCGTTCTTGCCGGCGGTCGGCTGGTCGTGGCTGACCGACGCGCTGGAAGTGTCCGGGGCGAGCTGGAAGGCACTGGGCGGCACGGTGACGGAGACGTCGTCGGCCCGCTTCGGCGACCTCTCCGGCCCGGCCCGCACAGACGACCTGGAGCTGCGGGCGTCGTGGACGCCGACGGACGCGGGACTGCTGCCCCACGGGCAGGCCTTCTGCCAGGTGATGGCGAGCGTCGTGGGCCTGCCCCCGGTCGGGGTGACCCTCTTCGGGCAGCGCCAGGGCTCCTGACCCGGCGTCCGGGCGATCTTCGGCAACGAATCGGCAACGGCCGGCCGGCCCGGGCCGTCCCCGGAGCGCTCCTTGTACGGATGTGAGCAAAATTCACGTCCAAAGAACGCTGTTCACCCGGCCCCGGGCCGCTGAGATGCCGCCTCGCGGGCCGAGTACCGCGGATGACCACCGGGGCACCCCCGGGCGCCGCGGCCATCCCCGAGGTCGTTTCACGTCTCCTCGTTCGTGACTCCTCGCGGTCACGCACCGCAACAAGATCAAAACGAGGGCCCCACGGTCACCAGCACCCCGCAACAGACACGGACAGTCACGGCTCCGGGCGTGGACAGGCGCTCCGGAAGCCTCGTGAGGGAGTCGATCAAGCCCCGGCCGGAGCCACATTCCGGGGGTCGGGGGCGCCCATCCGGACCCCCGCCACTAGGCGCACCGGCAGCTGCACGCCTCATCTGCACGGCCATTTGGGCGCCGGTAACTCCTTAGCATCGTGTTCACTGGGCTATCCGTTAGCAACCGGCCGTGTACTAGCCCGATCGTGTTACTACGAACCCACTGAGTGACTGTTCGTTTGAGATAGATACCCATTCGATCCCCCCGCAACGGCCTCAGGGCGGCTACAGTGCCTTCGACGACACCACTTTCGGTCTAAAGCTGGCGCGGCTGAACGGCCGAAGGTCCCGGTGCCGGTCGGGGGGCACGACCGACTCCAGGGAGGTAGTGACGTGGCTACCGTCGGCTTATCTCAGGCCGTCCGATCCACGCCAGCCGGTGCTTTGCCGGCGAGCATGGTTCCGCACCCGCGGGAAGAGCTTTTTTCCGTGTTGGTGGTCGATGACCACCCGCTGTTGAGGGAGGCAATCGCAGCAAGACTCGCACAGATGGGTGCGGGAACCGTCCACGAAGCCGCCACGGTGGCCGAGGCGAGGGCGCGAGCACAGGCCACTGGGCCTTGTGACCTGGCGATCCTCGATCTCGGACTGCCGGACGGCAGCGGCATCGAGCTGGTTACGGAACTCCGTAGCCACGGCTGGCCGCGCGTGGTCGTACTCGCATCCTCGGACGACCCGTACGCGGTCCGCTCGGCCTTCCAGGCCGGGGCCCAGGCGTACCTGCTGAAGTCCGCGTCGCCGGTCGTCGTGACCGATGGCGTGCGGCGCGTGCTCGAAGGCGGCGTCTACGCCGACCCGAGCGTGGCTCCGGTGCTGGCCACCGGGACCCGCGTCGCGGGCACCGACAACACCCCGCGCGAGCTGTCCGCTCGTGAGGTGGAGGTGCTCCAGCTGGTCGCCGACGGGCAGTCCAACAAGGAGATCGGCGAGGAGCTTTCGCTCTCCGCCCTCACCGTCAAGTCCCACCTCTCCCGGATCGGGCGCAAGCTCGGCACGGGCGACCGGGCACAGATGGTGGCGCTGGCCATGCGAGCCGGCGTCATCCGCTGACGAAAGCACACCTCCCTGCGGGGCGGGCGGACCAGGCGCGGTACGCCCGTCCCGTAGGGTCGTCAACCATGGGAAGCACTGAGGCCGAGGACACCGGGATGGAGATCGAGTCCACGGGCGGCCCTGTGCTGCTACGCGAACCCGCCGAGGGCACACCCCCGGTGATCACCGACGCGGCCGCGCTGGCCGAGGCCTGCGCGAAGCTCGCCGCGGGCTCCGGTGCGGTCGCCGTCGACACCGAACGCGCGTCCGGCTACCGGTACTTTCCCAAGGCCTATCTCGTGCAGCTGCGCCGCGAAGGTTCCGGCACGGTGCTGATCGACCCGATCGCGCTGGACGGCGAACTCGCCCCGCTGCGCGAAGTCCTGAATTCCCTGGAGTGGGTGCTGCACGCCGCCTCCCAGGACCTCCCCTGCCTCGCCGAGCTGGGCCTGCACCCGGCGGCGCTGTTCGACACCGAGCTGGCCGGCCGGCTGGCGGGCTACGAACGCGTCGCGCTGGGGACGCTCGTCGAGCTGCTGCTGGGGTACACCCTCGAGAAGGGCCACAGCGCGGCCGACTGGTCGAAGCGGCCGCTGCCGGTCGACTGGCTGAACTACGCCGCCCTCGACGTCGAGCTGCTCGTCCAGCTGCGCGAAAAGCTGGAAGCGGAGCTGGGCGCCCAGGGCAAGCTGGAGTGGGCGCGGCAGGAGTTCGAGTTCGTGCGGACGGCCCCGCCGCCGCCCCCGCGGGCCGAGCCGTGGCGCCGGACGTCCGGTGTGCACAAGATCCGCAGCCCGCGCGGCCTCGCGGCCGTCCGCGAACTGTGGCAGGCGCGGGACGAGCTGGCCCGCAAACGCGATCGCGCGCCGAGCCGGATCCTCCCGGACAGCGCGATCGTCAACGCCGTCACGGCCGACCCCAAGACGGTCGAAGAGCTGCAGGCGCTGCCGGTGTTCAGCGGCCGCGTCCAGCGCAAGTACACGGCGAGCTGGCTGCGCCACCTGCAGGCGGCCCGCGCGCTGCCGGCTTCGGAACTGCCGTCGCCGTCCCAGCCGACGGACGGCCCGCCCCCGGTGAACCGCTGGGCGGACAAGGACCCGGACGCGGCGGCCCGCTTGTCGGCGGCCCGTGCGGCCTTGACGGCCATCGCGGAGGACCGCCGGCTCCCGGTGGAGAACCTGCTGCTGCCGGACCTGGTCCGGCGCACGTGCTGGCGTCCCCCGGCCGAAACGGACGAGGACTCGGTGGCGGAGGTCCTGCGTGCGAGCGGCGCCCGGCCGTGGCAGGTCGAGCTGACGGCGGCGGTGCTGAGCAAGGCGTTGCAGACCACCGCTTCCTGAACGGACAGATCCGGGACAGTTCCCGGAATCGTTCTGCCCCGGTCATCGGCTGCCCTAGGCTGCGCCGGAAAACCCGCACCGCCCGAAGGTATCTCGATGACCGATTTCATGTCCGATCAGCCCGCCGTGCAGTGCTTTCTCAGCTTCACCCACGAAGATGACAGTTTCCTGAATTTCGTCACACCGCTCAAGAATTCGCTGGAGAAGTTCTGCGCCTCGGCGCACGGGCGCAAGGTCGAAGTGTTCGTGGACCGTGAAAGCATCGGGTGGGGCGAGGATTGGCGGACGAAGATCCAGGACGGGCTCAACGCCGCGATGGTGTTCGTCCCGGTCATCTCGATGAACTACTTCTACGAAAGCAGCGCCTGCCGGGAAGAGCTCACCGCGTTCTACGCCAAGGCGAACGAGCTCGGCCTCACGCAGCTGATCCTGCCCCTGATCGTGCTGGGGCACGAGCTGATCACCGGCCAGAGCGACGACGCCAACATCCGGATCATCGAGAAGCTGCAGTACGTCGACATCAAGGACGCCGTGCTGGCCGGAGCCGGCACCGCGGAATGGCGGCGCACGATGGACGTGGTGGCGGACAAGCTGATCAGGGCGATCCGCTCCGCGGAGGCGACCCTCGAAAAGCTCAAGAAGTGCGACCGGCTGCTCCTCGCCGGCGTCCCCCCGGAACGGGACGGGCCGCGGCTCCAGGAATACAAGGAAAACCTCACGAAGATCGGCGTGCTGCTGGAACGGCAGTTCGACGCGATCAGCCACTCGCTCGACGAGCTGGGCGAGGAAATGCGCCAGCTGACCGGCGACGTGGCCGGGCTGCGCCCGGAAGCGATCAAGGCGCGGGTGGTCCGCGCGGCCGACGCGATCAAACCGATGGCGGTCAACATCCAGCAGGTCGGCACGGCGTTCGAGACCACAGTGGCGGAAACCGATTCGACGATCCGTTCGTACATGCGCCTGATGGACTCGCACATGACATCGGAGCTGCTGGACCGCGCGCGCCGCGAATACGACGAATTCGTCGAGATGCTGACCGGGCTGATGGCACTGGAGGCCCGGATCACCGAGTTCCTGACGCAGATCCGCCCGCTGGAAGCGATCAACGCGCCCCTGCGCGCGGCGATCCGCCCCCTGCGTGTCGGGGCGCAGTCGATGCAGCTGGGAATGCGCACGATGCGCGAACTGTCCCGGATCATCAGCAGCCTGCTGAGCGGCTGCGGCTCTCGTCCCGGCGCGGCCCGCTAGTCCGCGAGGGTCGCCAGCAGCCGGTGCGCCTCCGCGCGCAGCTCGTCCGCCGGCTCCGCTCCCACCAGCCGGACCACTCCGTCGGCTCCCTCGCGCACGTGGGCCTCGACGTCCAGCGCCGGGTCGTCGCGGCGGATCACCGCGATGCTCTCCACCAAGCCGAACACCAGGTCCGTCCGGATCGCGACGGCCGAAGGTGCCACGCCCGAAGCCGCCACCAGCCGGCCGTACGCCGCCTTCAGTTCCGCTCGCTCGACGCGGAACCTCGCCAGGTTGGGCGAACCGACCTCGGGCAGCAGGTACAACGCGCCCAGGTTGTGCCGGGCTCCGCCGAGCAGGCCGATATCCGCGTACGCGAGTGCCCACAACCGGACCGCCGCCGGGGCCGCGCCCGCGACGAGGCGGGCCGCCAGGGCCAGTGACGGGCGGACCGTCTCGGCCAGCAGGGCCGCGAGGATGTCTTCCTTCGCCGGGAAGTGGTAGTAGAGCGACGCCTGGCGCAAGCCCGCGCGTTCGGCGATCGCTCTGGTCGTCGTGGCCGCGTACCCGGCTCCGGTGAACAGCTCACCCGCCGCCTCGAGCACCGCCTGGCGCGCGTCCGGGCGGCTCGCCGCCGCTCCGCTCGCCCTCGGCCTGCCGACTCCCGACCCGTTGCCCACGGACGTGATCTTGCCAGGTCCGCCGCCGCGACACGCGCACGGAGGCGCGGTTACGCCCGGATGTCGTCATTGACGCCGTGTCGGTCCGGGCGTTAACCGGTCTCTAACACGGCGGAGATCATCACGTCGCGGCCGAGACCTAATTTCTGTCGAGCGATCGAAACAAGGAGCCCCGCATGACGCCACCCGACGAACTCGCCGCCTTCGGTTACCGCCAAGAGCTCCGCCGGTCGCTGGGCGGGTTCTCCGCCTTCGCCGCCGGCTTCTCCTTCGTCTCCATCCTCACCACCGTCTTCCAGCTCTTCGGCTTCGGCTACACCTTCGGCGGACCGCTCTTCTTCTGGACCTGGCCGGTCGTGCTGGCGGGTCAACTGCTCGTCGCGCTGATGTTCGCCGAGCTCGCCGCCCGCTACCCGCTCGCCGGATCCGTGTACCAGTGGGCGAAACAGCTCAGCAAGGGCTTCCTCGGCTGGCTGGCCGGCTGGATGATGCTGCTCGGCTGCATCGTCGCCCTCGCCGCGGCCGCGATCGCGCTGCAGGTCGTGCTCCCCTCGGTGTGGGACGGCTTCCAGTTCGTCGGCGGCGATCCGTCGGTGACGTCGCCGTCCGGCGCGGCCAACGCCGTGCTGCTCGGCACCCTGCTGCTCGTCTTCACCACCGCGGTCAACACCGGCGGCGTCCGGCTGATGGCGCGGATCAACGACGTCGGCGTCGCGGCCGAGCTCCTCGGTGTCCTCGTCCTCATCGCCGGGCTGGCGCTGTTCGCCGTCCGCGGTCCGCAGGTGGTGCTGCACGACGCGCCCGGCACCAGCGCCGGGATCGGCGGCGTGCTCGCTTCGGCACTCATGGCGGCGTACGTGCTCTACGGCTTCGACACCGCCGCATCGGTCGCCGAGGAGACGAAGGACGCGCGCAAGGCGGCTCCGCGGGCGGTGCTGCGCGCCGTGCTCGTCTCCGGGATCGGCGGCCTCGCCGTGGTCGTCACCGCGTTGATGGCCGCGCCGAGCCTCACCGACGGGCAGCTCGCCGGCCACGGCCTGCCGTACGTGATCACCGCCGTCTTCGGCGACACCCTCGGCCGGGTCTTCCTCGCCGACGTCGCGATCGCCGTCGTCGTCTGCACCCTGACCATCCAGACCGGCACCGTCCGGCTGATCTACGCGATGGCCCGCGACGGCGCGCTCCCCGCTTCCGCCCGCCTCGCCGGGGTCAGCCCGCGCACCGGGACGCCGGTCGCGCCCGCGTTGCTGTCGGGCGCGCTCGCCATCGGGCTGCTGCTGCTCAACGTCGGCAACCCGACGCTGTTCAGCACGATCACCGGGACGTCGGTGGTGGTCGTCTACCTGGCTTACCTGCTGGTGACCGGGCCGCTGCTGGTGAACCGGCTGCGCGGGCGGTTCCCGGCCGAGCCGGGCCGGTTCTCCCTCGGTCGCTGGGGCGTTCCGCTGAACGGGGCAGCGGTCCTGTACGGGATCGGCATGATCGTGAACATCGCCTGGCCGCGTGCGGAGATCTACGATCTCGCCGGTTCGGGCTCCCCCTGGATGCTCTTGTTCCCGATAGAGTTCGTCGGCGGCGCACTGGTGATCGGCTGGCTCTGCTGGCTGCGGCTGCGCCCCGCTCCCGCCCTCGAACCCGCGACCTGAGAGAGGACGACCATGAGCACCACCGCGACGACCTACGGAGCGCGCGACCACGCCCGCGCCCAGGCCGGCACCGTGGTCGACACGATGCCGTCGATCCCGGCGAGCACCTGGCCGTCACCGCCGCCCGAGGTCGCCCCCGAGGCGCTGACCTGGGCCGAAACCGTGGCCGGCGGCGGGTACACGCACAAGGTGCTGGCCCGGGGCACGCGGCTGCGGCTGACCGACGTCGACGGCGACGCCTGCGCGCACCTGCTGCTGTTCAACGCCGATCAGCCGTGGGAGCGGCTGAACGTCGCCGACACGGTGAAGGTGCAGTGGAACGCCTACGTCGGCGAGTCGGCGGCGCTGCTGTCCGACCAGGGCCGGGTGCTCGCCACGATCGTCGAGGACGAGAGCGGGCGGCACGACGCCCTCTGCGGGACGTCCACTGTGGACGGCAACACCGAGCGCTACGGCAGCGGCGCCCCCGAAGGCCCCTCCCCCGCCGGACTGCCGCTGTTCACGCTGGCGGCGGCCAAGAACGGCCTGGGGCCGCGGGACCTGGCGCCGAGCCTGTCGTTCTTCCAGGGCGTGCGGGTCCGGCCGGACGGCAGCCTGGAGTTCACCGGCTCCGCCGGCGCCGGCAGCGCGGTCGACCTGCGGATCGAGATCCCGTCGATCGTGCTGCTCGCCAACGTCGCCCACCCGATCGACCCGCGCCCGGACTACACCGTGAGCAACCTCGAAGTCGTCGCCTGGCGCGACCGGCCGACCACCCCGGACAGTCCGGAGTGGACACACACCCCGGAAGCGCAGCGCGCGTTCGAGAACACCGCCGACTACCTGACCGCACGGGGGATCGCATGAGCACGGCGTACGAGTCCCAGCTGGAAGTCAGCGTCGACGTCCCCGCGCGGGCGCCGTATTCGACGGTGCTGCAGCAGGGCCAGGAGCTGGCGATCATCGACCTCGGCGGCAACCAGGCCGTCGACTTCCTCTGCTACGACGCGAACGACACGTCGAGGCGCTACAGCGCGGCCGCGACGATCGCCGCGCAAGGCAACATCTTCCTCACCACCGGCAGTGTCCTGCGCACCCAGGAGGGCGCGCCGCTGCTGACCGTCGTCGCCGACACCTGCGGCCGCCACGACACGATCGGCGGCGCGTGCAGCAAGGAGTCCAACAGCCTCCGCTACGGCCAGCACACCCGCCACCAGCACGCCTGCGTCGAGAACTTCCTCATCGAGGGCGCCAAGTGGGGCCTGGGCAAGCGCGATCTGGTCGGCAACGTCAACTGGTACATGAACGTGCCGGTCGAAGAAGACGGCACGCTCGGCATCGTCGACGGCATCTCCGCGCCGGGACTGGAAGTGCGCCTGCGTGCGGAGACCGACGTGCTGGTCCTCGTGTCGAACTGCCCGCAGATCAACAACCCGTGCAACGGGTTCGACCCGACGCCGGTGCGGATGGTCGTCATCTCCCCGGGAGTCGGCGCGTGAGGCTGCTCGTCGCCAACCGCGGCGAGATCGCGGTCCGGATCCTGCGCAGCGCGAAGGAACTGGGTCTCGAAACCGTCGCGGTGTACTCCGACGCCGATCGCCTCGCTCCGCACGTGCGGCTCGCCGACCGGGCCGTCCGGCTCGGCCCGGCCCCCGCGGCGGAAAGCTACCTGCGGGCCGGCGCGATCATCGCCGCGGCCCTGGAGACCAGCTGCGACGCGATCCACCCCGGTTACGGCTTCCTCTCGGAGGACGCGGCGTTCGCGCGTGCCTGCGAAGACGCCGGGATCGCGTTCGCCGGGCCCGCCCCGGAGCACCTGGAGGTGTTCGGCAGCAAGCACACCGCGCGCGAGGCGGCGATCGCGGCGGGCGTGCCGCTGCTGGCCGGCACCGGCCTGCTGCCCGACGTGGAGGAGGCGCTGGCCCGCGCGGCGGACATCGGCTACCCGGTGATGCTCAAGGCGACCGGCGGCGGTGGCGGGATCGGGATGCGCGCCTGCGCGTCGCCGGCCGAGCTGCGCGCCGCCTGGGACACCGTGCGCAGCGTCGCGGCCAAGAGCTTCGCCAGCTCCGGCGTCTTCCTCGAGCGCCTGGTGACCCGCGCGCGGCACGTCGAGGTCCAGGTGTTCGGCGACGGCTTCGGCGAGGTGCTGGCCCTGGGCACGCGCGACTGCTCACTGCAGCGGCGCAACCAGAAGGTCGTCGAGGAGTGCCCGGCGCCGGACCTGCCCGACGCCGTCCGGGAACACCTGGTGGCGTCCGCCGTCGCGCTGTGCTCGTCGGTGAGGTACCGCTCCGCGGGCACCGTCGAATACGTCTACGACCCCGAACGCGGTGAGGCGGCGTTCCTCGAGGTCAACACGCGGCTGCAGGTCGAGCACCCGGTCACGGAGGCGGTCTACGGCGTCGACCTGGTCGCCTGGATGCTGCGGCTCGCCCAGGGTGACCGCGCGATGTTCCGCGCGATCCCGGTCGCCCGCGGCCACGCCGTCGAAGCGCGCGTGTACGCCGAGGACCCGGGCGCGGGGCACCGGCCGAGCGCGGGTCTCGTCACCCGGGTCACGCTGCCCGCGGACACGCGGGTGGACACCTGGGTCGAGCCGGGCGCGACCGTCACCACGCACTACGACCCGTTGCTGGCCAAGGTGATCTGCACCGGCGCCGACCGCGCCGAGGCGCTGGCGAACCTGCGGGAAGCGCTCGCCGCGACCCGGTTCGACGGGGTGCAGACCAACCTGGGACAGCTGCGCGCGGCGGCCGCCGCGACGGCGTTCGGCACCGCCGCGCACGACACGTCCACTTTGGACGACGTCGAGGACGCCGAGCCGAGGATCGACGTCCTGCGCGGCGGGACGATGACGACCGTGCAGGACTGGCCGGGCCGCACCGGGTTCTGGGCCGTCGGGGTGCCGCCGAGCGGGCCGATGGACGACCGTTCGCTGCGGCTGGGCAACCTCGCGCTCGGCAACCCGGAGGGCGCACCCGGCCTGGAGTGCACTGTGGACGGCGTCGCGCTGCGGTTTTCGCACGCCACCGAGGTGTGCGTCGCCGGCGCGCCGGCGACCGTGCTGGCCGACGGCGCCGAGGTTCCGTTGTGGACACCCGTCGAAGTGCCGGCGGGCGCGACGCTGGACGTCCGGGCGTGCACGGCCGGGCTGCGCAGCTACGTCCTGGTGCGCGGCGGCGTCGACGTGCCGGAGTTCCTCGGCAGCGCGGCGACGTTCACGCTGGGGAAGTTCGGCGGGCACGGCGGCCGCGCGCTGGCCGCCGGGGACGTCCTGCGCCCCGGCCCGGCCCCCGCGGACCCGGTCGTGGGCCCGGTGCCGGCCGCCGACCGGCCGGAGTTCGCTGCCCACTGGACGATCGGCGCGCTCGAAGGACCGCACGCGGCTCCGGAGTTCTTCACCCCGGACGACGTCGACACGTTCTACGCCACGGACTGGCAGGTGCACTTCAACTCGGCGCGCACCGGTGTGCGGCTCGTCGGGCCGCGGCCCGGATGGTCCCGCGCCGACGGCGGCGAAGCGGGCCTGCACCCGTCGAACATCCACGACACGCCGTACGCGATCGGCGCCGTCGACTACACCGGCGACCTGCCGATCCTGCTCGGCCCGGACGGGCCCAGCCTGGGCGGGTTCGTCTGCCCGGCGACGGTCGCCACCGGCGAGCGGTGGAAGCTCGGGCAGCTGCGGCCGGGCGACACCGTGCGGTTCGTGCCGATCGGCACCGATCACGCGGCGGCGCTGCGGACGCGGCCGGTGTCGGCGGTCGAACCGAGCCGGCCCGCACGCGACGACGACGGTGTCCTCGCCCGGCTGTCCGCTTCGGAGGAGGAGCCGTCGGTCACCTACCGCCGCAGCGGCGACGACAACCTGCTCGTCGAGTACGGCGAGATGAAGCTCGACCTCGCGCTGCGGATGCGGGTGCACGCGCTGGCCGAGCGCCTGACAGCCGAAGGCGTGCCGGGGATCGTGGACCTGACGCCGGGTATCCGGTCGCTCCAGGTGCACGTCGACCCGGACGCGCTGCCGGTCGGCAAGGCGCTCGGGCTGGTGCGCGAGCTGGAGCGGGACCTGCCGCCGACGCACGACCTCGTGGTGCCGAGCCGCAGCGTCCGGCTGCCGCTGTCGTGGGACGACCCCGCGACGCGCGAGGCGATCGAGCGGTACATGACCGGCGTGCGCGACGACGCGCCGTGGTGCCCGTGGAACATCGAGTTCATCCGGCGCGTCAACGGTCTGTCCGGTGTGGACGACGTCTACCGGACGGTGTTCGACGCGGAGTACCTCGTCCTCGGCCTCGGCGACGTCTACCTCGGGGCGCCGGTGGCGACGCCGCTGGACCCGCGCCACCGCCTGGTGACGACGAAGTACAACCCGGCGCGGACGTGGACGGCGGAGAACTCCGTCGGCATCGGCGGCGCCTACCTGTGCATCTACGGCATGGAAGGCCCGGGCGGCTACCAGTTCGTCGGGCGGACGGTCCAGGTGTGGAACAGCTGGCGCGGCGGGGACCGGCCGTGGAACCTGCGGTTCTTCGACCGGATCTCCTGGTACCCCGTGTCGGCCGAAGAGCTGCTGGACCTGCGGGCCCGCAGCGCGTCCGGGCAGCTCGAACTCGACACCACCGAAGGCTCCTTCGCCCTGGCGGACTACCAGAAGTTCCTCGCGGACAACGCCGAAAGCATCGCCGGGTTCCGGGCGACGCAGGCGGCGGCGTTCGAAGCGGAGCGGCGGGCGTGGGCGGCGGCGGGCGAGTTCGACCCGAAACCGGAGCCGGTCACCCGGCCGCCGGCCCGGGTCGAGGCGCCGCCGGGCGGGCACGTCGTGGAAGCGCCGTTCGCGGCGACGGTGTGGCGGGTCGACGTCACCGCGGGCGAGCGCGTCGACGACGCGCAGTCTCTGGTGACGCTGGAAGCGATGAAGACCGAGGCGCGGATCCCCGCGCCGGCGAGCGGTGAGGTGGTCGAAGTGCTCGTATCCCCCGGTGATCAGGTGGCGCCCGGCACGCCGCTGGTGGTGCTCGGATGAGCGCGGCCGAGGAGCGGGTGCGGGCCGCGTACCGGCGCATCGAGCAGGTGGACCGGCCGGAGATCTGGATCGACCTGCGGCCGGAAGCCGACGTTCTGGCCGAAGCCGCCGCGCTGGCCGAACACGGCTTGCCGCTGGCCGGGAAACTCGTGGCCGTCAAGGGCAACATCGACGTCGCGGGGCTGCCGACGACGGCGGGCTGCCCGGACTACGCGTACAAGCCGGAAGCCGACGCGCCGGTCGTCGCACGGCTGCGCGCGGCCGGGGCGCTGGTGCTCGGCACGACGAACCTGGACCAGTTCGCGACCGGCCTGGTCGGAACGCGCAGCCCGTACGGCGCGGTCCGCAACGCCGTGGACCCGGCTTACGTGTCCGGCGGATCCAGCTCGGGCTCGGCGGTGGCGGTCGCGCTGGGCATCGTCGATCTGGCGCTGGGCACGGACACCGCGGGCTCGGGGCGGGTGCCGGCGGCGTTCAACGGGATCGTCGGGCTCAAGCCGACTCCGGGCCTCCTGCCGACCGAGGGCGTCGTGCCGGCGTGCGCGAGCATCGACTGCGTGTCGCTGTTCGCGCGGACGGTCGAAGAAGCGTCGTTCGCGCTGACCTGCCTGGCCGAGCCCGCGCAGGTCCACACGGGACGGTTCCGGCTCGGCGTCCCCGCCCCGGACCAGCTGGGCCCCCTGGCTCCCGGCTGGGCGGAGGCGTTCGACGCCGCGGTGTCGGACTACGCCGCGGCGGGTGCCGAAGTGACCACTGTGGACATCTCGGCGTTCCTGGAGGCGGCACGGCTGCTGTACGGCGGCGCGTTCGTCGCCGAGCGGTACACCGCGGTCGGCGAGTTCATCGACGCTCACCCGGACGCCGTCGACCCGGTCGTGCGCTCGATCATCTCGCCGGCCGGGGACATCCGGGCCCACCGGCTGTTCGCCGACCAGGCGGCGCTGGCCGGCCTGCGGGCGGAGGCACTGGCCGCGCTGGCCGGCGTCGACGCAATGCTGGTCCCGACGACGACCGAGCACCCGACTCTGGCGGAGGTGGCGGCGGACCCGGTCGCGGTCAACGCCCGCCTGGGCCGGTTCACCAACTCCACCAACCTGTTCGGGCTGGCGGCGCTGGCCGTCCCGGCGGGCTCGGTGGCCGGGCGCCCGTTCGGCGTGATGTTCCTCGGCGCCCCGCACGACGACCTGAAGCTGGCGGCCTTGGCCGGACTGCGGCGCGCACGCATCCCGATCGTGGTGGTGGGCGCGCACTTGCGGGGTCAGCCCCTGAACCACGAGCTCACGTCCCGCGGCGGCCGGTTCGTGTCCGCGGTTTCGACGGCGGCGTCGTACCGCTTGTACGCACTGGACACGGTGCCGCCGAAGCCGGGCCTGGTGCGGGTCGCGTCCGGCGGCGTTTCGCTGGCCGCGGAGGTCTGGGAGCTGCCGGTCGCGGGGTTCGGCGAGTTCGCGGCGGGAATCCCGGCGCCCCTGGCCATCGGCAAGCTCGAACTGGCGGACGGCACGCGGGTGCCGGGCTTCCTCTGCGAGCCGGAGGCGACGGAGGGAGCGGAGGACATCTCGGCGAAGGGCGGGTGGCTGGCGCACCTCGGCGTCCGGTAAACGGGTTGTGCCGCCGGTCGACACTGAGGTGGTGAACACCCTGCCTTGCGGCCATCCGGGCCGCATCGGCACCTTGCGCCTTTGCCCGCACCTGGTTGTCGAAGAACCTCCCCCGTCCACCCGCTACCTGACCGGCGTGGGCACGCACTACGACCTGGTCTGCGCGCTCTGCACTCCGGCCGCGCTGATCGACGTCTGCGCAAGCTGCGCCGATCGGGCCGACCAGAAGAGCTTTCCCTCGGGCTGGCACGGCGAGCCCGAAGTCCTCCTGCGAGACCGGGAACTCGGCGGTACCTGGTCGGCACGTCCCTGCCCGGTGCGGCCGCTGAACGACGGCTGCCTGGCGCCGATGCCCGGTCACTGGCTCGCGCTGGCCGAGGAGGGCTTCGTCCGGATCACCGGTGACGACCAGTGGCTCGTCGGACCGGTCGAGTTGCCCGAGGAGACCCCCGTGGACATGCGGGACTTCCCGGACCGCCCGCGCCGCGGCCTGCACACCTCGCGCGACGGGCGGTTTGCGGCGGTGGTCCACGAATACGGCCAGTTCGGCACGGTCGTCGATCTCGACGAGTGGGTCACCGTGCTCGACCTCGACCGGGACTGGAACGACAACGAGTTCACCCGGTTCCCGCTGGCCTTCCTCGGCGAAGGAGGGACGGCGAAGGTCGTCGCGGGCACCGACTGGAACCGGCTCGACGTGTTCGCCCTGCCCGGCGGAGAGCTGTTGACCGACCGGGAAACCGCGGCGCCGCCGCACGGGGAGCCGGAACCCGAGCACTACCTCGACTACTTCCAGGGCGCGCTCCACCCGAGCCCGTCGGAACGGTGGCTCGTCACCGACGGCTGGGTCTGGCACCCCATCGGCGCCCCGCAGGCCGTCGACCTCGCCGCCTGGCTGGGCGGGGACCGGCACGCGGCCGAGCAGGCGCGCGGCCTCACCCCCGGCCGCGAGAACGAATGGGACCAGCCGATCGCTTGGCTGGACGACACCACGGTCGCCATCCAGCGCATGGGCGTCTCCTGGCGGCGGATGCTCGACGGCGTCGAGCTCTACGACGCCGCGACCGGGCGCCGCACCGGGATGTTCGCCGGGCCCGCCGGGCGGATGTGGGCCCACGACGGCCTGCTGTACGTCGCCGCCGAAGCCGGGCTCGAGGTCTGGGACCCGGCCGAGGGCGCCCGTATCGGCTTCGCCCCTGGGTTCCACCCCATCGCCCACCGCGACGGCACCTTCGCCGAGCTGCGTAACGATCAGCTGAGAACTTGGGCAACTCCGCGGTAACAAGCCTCACGCTGGGGCACCTCCAGGCCGATTCACGTCAGTGACCCCCGGAGGCGGCCATGACCACGGCGACCACATCCCCGCAGGACACGCTCGTCCACTCGTACCTCTTCCTCCGGCGCGCCATCGGGCTCGTCGGCCTGGCCCTGCCGGTCGTGCTCATCCTCGGCAAGCAGCTCGTCCAGGGCGGGGACCTCATCGGCTCGCTGAGCGGCTACTACTACACCGACCTGCGGGACGTCCTCGTCGGCGCCATGTGCGCTGTCGGGGTGTTCCTCCTCGCCTACTACGGCCACGACTACGTCGACAACGTCGCCAGCACGGTCGCCGGGCTGGGCGCGATCGGGCTGGCGCTCTTCCCGACCACCCCGGACCACGACGTGACGGCCTGGGACCGGACGGCGGGCGTCCTGCACCTCGCCTTCGCGGCGGTGTTCTTCCTCTCCCTCGCCTACTTCTGCCTCCGCCTGTTCCCCCACGACGGCGAGCAGTCTCCGGGCACGAGCGTCGTCTACCGCGTCTGCGGCGGCGCGATCCTCGCCTGCCTGGTGCTGATCGCCCTGGCCAAGTACCTCGCCATCGCGCCGTCGCTGCACCCGGCGCTGTGGCTGGAGGCCGTCGCCGTGGAAGCGTTCGGCGTCGCTTGGCTCATCAAGGGAGGGACGATGAAGCCCAAGAGTGTGCCGTAGCCCACTCGACCGGGCCACACCACTGGTTACCGGTGGGTAACAAGGGCTATCGTGCGGTCAACACCTGTAACAACCGGGGCTCCGCCCCGGGCCGGGGGCTCCGCCACCCGGACCCCCGAAAACTGTCTACTTCATGGAGCATTCGTGGCCGCACCAGCAACGCCGCTCGCGCCGACCGCGCGAGGCGTGCGCAATGTCGCCTTCGTCGAGGGGGTCCGCACCCCCTTCGGCAAGGCCGGCGACAAGGGCATGTACGCCGGGACCCGGGCCGACGACCTGGTCGTCAACGCCATCCGCGAGCTGCTGCGGCGGCACCCCGAACTGCCGCCCGAGCGCGTCGACGAGGTGGCCATCGCCGCCACCACCCAGACCGGCGACCAGGGCCTGACCATCGGCCGCACCGCCGCGCTGCTGGCCGGGCTGCCCAAGTCCGTGCCCGGCTTCGCCATCGACCGCATGTGCGCCGGCGCGATGACGGCCGTCACCACCGCCGCGTCCGGCATCGGCTTCGGCGCCTACGACATCGCCATCGCCGGTGGCGTCGAGCACATGGGCCGCCACCCGATGGGCGAGGGCGTCGACCCGAACCCGCGGATCATCGCCGACAAGCTCGTCGACCCGACCGCGCTCGTGATGGGCCAGACCGCCGAGAACCTGCACGACCGGTTCCCCGCGATCACCAAGCAGCGCACCGACGCCTACGCCGCGCGCAGCCAGGAGCGCTACGCCGAAGCCGTCAAGACCGGCAAGATCGGCCCCGAGCTGGTCCCGGTCGCCACCCGGTCGAAGGAACTCGGCTGGGGTCTCGCGACCGAGGACGAGCCGCCGCGGCCGGGCACCACCGTCGAGCAGCTGGCGAACCTCAAGACGCCGTTCCGCCCGTTCGGCCGGATCACCGCGGGCAACGCGGCCGGCCTCAACGACGGCGCCACCGCGTCCATCCTCGCCGACGAGGAAACCGCCCGCGAGCTGGGCCTGCCGGTCGCCATGCGGCTGGTCGGCTACTCCTTCGCCGGCGTCGAGCCGGAGGTCATGGGCATCGGCCCGGTGCCGGCCACCGAGAAGCTGTTCAAGCGCACCGGCCTGACCATCGACGACATCGGCCTCTTCGAGATCAACGAAGCCTTCGCCGTGCAGGTGCTGGCCTTCCTCGACCACTTCGGCATCGACGACGAAGACCCGCGCGTCAACCAGTGGGGCGGCGCCATCGCCTGCGGCCACCCGCTGGCCTCGTCCGGCGTCCGGCTCATGACGCAGCTGGCCCGCCAGTTCGCCGAGCGGCCCGACGTGCGGTACGGCATGACCACGATGTGCATCGGCATCGGCATGGGCGGCACCGTGATCTGGGAGAACCCGGCCTTCGAGGGGGCGAAGTAAATGACTTTCACCGCTGAAGAAGCGAAGGCCGCCTTCCCGGACGAGGTCGTCACGCACGCCGTGACGCGCCTGGTGAAGGTGCCCGGGCTCGAGAAGCCCGTCGCGCTCATCACGCTCGACAACGGCCACGACCACACCCGGCCGAACACCTTCGGCCCGCAGGGGCTCGTCTCCCTGAACGCCGCGCTGGACAAGGCGTTCGAGGCCGAGCCGGCCGCGATCGCCGTCACCGGCAAGCCGTTCATCTTCGCCGTCGGCGCCGACCTCTCGGGCGTCGAGTCCGTGAGCGACCCGAAGCTGGCGCGCGAGATCGCCCAGACCGGGCACGACGTGTTCCGCCGCCTCACCGAGTCGAAGATCCCGACGTTCGGGTTCGTCAACGGCGCGGTCATGGGCGGCGGCCTGGAGCTGGCGCTGTCCTGCCACTACCGGACGCTGTCGGAGAACACCGCGGCGATCGCGTTCCCCGAGGTCTTCCTCGGCCTCTTCCCGGGCTGGGGCGGCACGCAGCTGCTGCCGAACCTGATCGGCGCGGACGCCGCCGTCACGGTGATCATCGAGAACGCCCTGGCGCAGAACAAGATGCTCAACGTCAAGCAGACGGCCGAGCTCGGCATCGTCGACGCCGTCTTCGGCTCGGCCGACTACCTCGAGCAGTCGCTGCTGTGGCTGGCTCGCGTGGTCAACGGCGAAATCACCCCGGCCCGCCGGGAGATCGACCGCGGCGAGGCGTGGGACGAGGCCATCGCCCGCGCGAAGTCCATTGTGGATGGCCGCACGCACGGCGCGTCGCCGGGCGCCACCAAAGCCGTCGAGCTGCTCGAACTGGCCCGCGAAAACGACCTCGACCGGGGTTACGCGGTCGAGACCGACGGCCTCGCCGAGCTGCTCATGTCCGACGTCCTGCGCGCCGGGCTGTACTCGTTCAACCTGGTCAACAAGCGCGCCAAGCGACCGGCCGGCGCGCCGGACAAGTCGCTGGCCCGCAAGGTGAACAAGGTCGGCATCGTCGGCGCCGGCCTGATGGCCAGCCAGCTCGCGCTGCTGTTCGTGCGCCGCCTCAAGGTGCCGGTCGTGCTGACCGACGTCGACCAAGAGCGCGTCGACAAGGGCGTCGGCTACGTCCACGCCGAGATCGACAAGCTGCTGGCCAAGAAGCGCGTCTCCCCGGACAGCGCCAACCGGCTCAAGGCGCTGGTCTCCGGCTCGCTCGACAAGGCCGCGTTCGCCGACGCCGACTTCGTCATCGAGGCCGTGTTCGAGGAGCTGGGCGTCAAGCAGCAGGTGTTCGCGGAGCTGGAGCAGCACGTCAAGCCCGAGGCGATCCTGGCGACGAACACCTCGTCGCTGTCGATCACCGCGATGGCGTCGAAGCTGCAGCACCCCGAGCGGGTCGTCGGCTTCCACTTCTTCAACCCGGTGGCCGTGCTGCCGCTGCTGGAGATCGTCCGCGGCGAGCGGACCGACGACGCGGCCCTGGCGACGGCGTTCTCGGTCGGCAAGCAGCTGAAGAAGTCCAGCGTGCTGGTGAAGGACGCCTCGGCGTTCGTCGTGAACCGGCTGCTGCTGCGCTTCCTCGGCGAGGTGCTGGTCACCGTCGACGAGGGCACGCCGTTCGAGGTCGCCGACAAGGCCCTGGAACCGCTGGGCCTGCCGATGACGCCGCTGACGTTGATGCAGCTCGTCGGCCCGGCCATCGCGCTGCACGTCGGCGAGACGCTGCACGAGTCCTTCCCGGACCGCTTCACCGTGTCCGACAACCTCGCCAAGTTCGTCAAGGCGGGCAAGAAGGGCGTCTGGATCTGGGACGCCCAGGGCAACGCCTCGGTCGACCCGGAGGTCGCCGAGCTGTGGACGCAGGGCGACAAGCCGTCCACCTCGGAGCAGGTGCGCGAGCGGGCCCTGTCCGCGATCGCCGAGGAGATCCGGATCATGCTCGACGAGGGTGTGGTCGCCGAGGCGCAGGACATCGACCTGTGCCTGATCCTGGGCGCGGGCTGGCCGTTCTGGAACGGCGGCATCACGCCGTACCTGGACCGCTCCGGCGTGTCCGAGCGCGTGAACGGCAAGCCGTTCCTCGCCCCGGGCGTGGCTTCGGTCCCGGCTCGCTAGTATTCGCCCTCTCTCGGGCACTTCGGCGGCGGCGCAGTGAGTTTCAGCTGCGCCGCCGTCGCGTCCGAATCGATCACCGTCACCCGCTCGGCGGTCCGGTAGCGGGCGTGCAGCTCCTGCGCCCACGCCTTCAGGTCGGTACCCGGGACGGCGAGCAGGGAGACCGACGGCGGGTCCACGAACACCCGCCGGACCTTCGGGTCGCCGCGGAAGGACGGCACCGCGGCCCGCATGTCCTCTTCGGACGAATACGTCACGACGACCGCCGCGCAGAGCGTGTGCCCGGCCAGCGGCGCCGGGTTCGGGTCCACCGGCAGCTCGGGCGGCCGGACGAGCGCGGCGATGAAGAACGCGAGCCCGGCACCCGCGGCCAGTGCCAGCGCGATCACCGGCGGCAGCACCCGGGTCAGGGGTTTCTCCTCCACACCGAAGATCACAGCACAGTTGGCCGCCGGGACACCGCCCGTTCACCCCGGCGGCTTAGCGTCCCGCCGTGACCACCGATCGACGCCGGTTCCTCAAGGGCGCCGGCCTTGCGGCCGCCGCCGCGGGCGTGCCCCTCCCGGCTCCCGCTTCCGCCGATTCCGGCCTGAGCCGCCTGTGCGGCCGCTACCAGTGGCTGGTGGGCGACCACCACACGCACAGCCAGTACTCGTACGACGCGATGTACCGGATCGACCAGATCGCCGCCGGCGGGCGGGCGCACGGCGCGGACTGGATCGTCTTCACCGACCACGGCCACGCCGAGCACGAGAAGGTGTCGGTCGAGCCCACCGAGGCCGACTTCCTCGCCGCCCGGCAGAAGTACCCGGACCTGCTGCTGTGGCACGGCATGGAGTGGAACGTCCCGGGCGCCGAGCACGCGACCGTCTTCTTCCAGGCCGGGGACCGGCAGGCGGCGAAGCTGCGTGAGTTCGAGCGGGCCTTCGACTGGCGGCTGACGAACTCGGAGGCGTCGGGCCCGGCGAACGAGGCCCTCGCGCTCCGGGCGTTGCGCTGGCTGGCCGCGGAGGAGCAGGCCCGGCGGATCCACGCCCCGGTCGTGCTGATCAACCACCCGCTGCGCAACGGCCGCGTCGCCCCGCACGAGCTGCGGGCCTACCGCGACGCCGCGCCGGGCATCGTCATCGGCATGGAAGGTGCGCCCGGCGCGCAGGCGGACGGCTTCCCCAAGCCGCTCGGCAACGGCGGCGCGCGCGGCGGCTACGCCAACAGCCCCGGCCCGAACTCGTGGCCGGGCTTCCCGGCCGAGGCGTACCGGACGCACGGCGGCTGGGACTGGGCCACGGCGAAGGTCGGCGGGCTGTGGGACTCGCTGCTCGCCGAGGGGAAGCCGTGGTGGATCACCACGAACTCCGACTCGCACTACAACCGCGGCGACACGCTGGTCCGCCCGGACGTGCCGGGCGACTGGTACGACACGCACGGCAGGTTCCCCGACCCCGTCGACACCGGCACACCGCAGCTGCTCGCGCCGTACGCGGACTTCTACCCGGGCGAGTTCAGCCGCACGTACGTCGGCGTCACGCGGCGGAGTCTCGAAGGCGTCCTCGACGGCCTGCGGGCCGGGCGGATCTGGGGCGTGCACGGCGGTCTGGCGCAGGACCTGCAGGTCGGCGCGTACGGCGGTGGTTCGGCGGCGACGCTGGGCGGGCGCCTGCGGGTGCGGCGGGGATCGGACGTCACGGTCGTGGTGTCGGCCCGGCTGGCATCGCGCCCGAACGGCGGTGGCTCGGTGCCGCGGCTGGCGCGCCTGGACGTCGTCGCGGGCCCGGTCACCGGCCCGGCCGCCGACCGCGACACGATGACGGCACCGGGCACCCGGGTCGTGGAATCGTTCGGGCCGCGCTGGGCGCCGGGGCGGCCGGTCGTGTTCCGGCACACCTTCCGGAACGTCCGGGAACCGTTCTACCTGCGGGTGCGCGGCTCGAACGGCGACACCGAGCCGGCGCCGGACGTCATCGGGCAGGCGAACCCGTTCGAGGACCTGTGGTTGTACGCGAACCCGATTTTCGTGGACGTGTGATCAGCGGGCCGGCTCACGTGATTGCGGGGTCGACACGCGTGATCAGCGGGTCGACACGGCGAACCGCGCTCGATTCGGCGTGTCGTCCCCCCAATCACGCGAGATGACCCCTCAATCACGCGAGTTGACCCTTCGCTCACGCGTCAGTGGGCCGGGAGGTGGACCGTCACGCCGAGGCCGCCGCCCACGATCGGCTCGGCCGAGACCGTTCCGCCGTGCGCCGCCACCGCGGCCCGGACGATCGACAGGCCCAAGCCCGCGCCGTGGCGGGCCGTGCGGGCCACGCCGGCCCGGCGGAACGGCTCGAACAGCTCCGGCACCGCCGCCGGGTCCACCAGGCCGCCCGACGAGCGGACGCGCAGCATCGACCACCGCGGCCCCGGCTGGGTCACGACCTCCAGCCAGCCGCCGTCGACGTTGTGGCGGACGGCGTTCTCCAGCAGGTTGCCCGCGATCCGCTCCAGCAACGCCGGATCGCCGAACGCGGACGCCGGCGGCGTCGTGAACGACGCCCGGATCCCGCGCTCCGCGGCTTCGCGGTGGACCGCGCGCCACGCCCGGTCGACGACCACCGCGAGGTCCACCGGCTCGTGCACGCCGAGCCCGGCGGCGTCGGTGCGGGCCAGCAGCAGCAACGAGTTGACCAGCTGCCCGGCGCGCTCGGTCGCGTCGCGGACCACCCCGCCCATCCGGCGCAGCTCGGCTTCGTCGGCGTCGTCGTCGGACAGGGTGACGTCGAGTTCCGTGCGGATCACCGACAACGGCGTCCGCAGCTCGTGACTCGCGTTGGCGACGAAATGGCGTTGCGCGTCGAACGCGGCCTGGAGCCGGTCGAGCATGTCGTCGAACGTGCTCGCCAGCTCGGCCAGCTCGTCGCGGGAGCGGATTTCGCCGATCCGCTCCCCCATCGATTCGACCGACAGCCGCCGCGCGGTGCCGGTGATCTCGCGCAGCGGCAGCAGCACGCGGGAGGTGAACGTCCAGGCGAGGATCGCCGCGGCCGCGACCACCAGCAGGAACGCGATCGACCCGAACAGCAGCATCCGGTCGCGGGCGTGCACGCGCAGGTGCTCGGCGAGCGTCGAGGCGTCGACCTCGACGCCGTCGACGACCACCGTGCTGCCCGGCGGCATCTGCGGAACGGCGTCGAGCGAGTCCCGCACCAGCGTCCAGGCCAGCCAGAGCAGCAGCAGGCTGACGGCGGCGACCAGCACGGTCGCCAGCAGCGTGATCCGGGCGCGGAGGGTGCGGGTGCCCGGCAGGTTCACGCGCGCGAAGCGCCGGGCTCCGGCACCCGGTACCCGGAGCCGACCACGGTCTCGATGATCCCCGGCTCGCCGAGCTTCTTGCGCAGCGTCATCACGGTGACCCGGACGGTCGTGGTGAACGGGTCGGCGTTCTCGTCCCAGACGCGTTCGAGCAGTTCCTCGCTGCTGACGACGGACCCGGCGGCCTGCAGCAGGACCTCGAGGACGCCGAACTCCTTGCGCGTCAGCTCGACCGGCCCGCTCGCGCGCCGGACGGTGCGTTTGGCCGGATCCAGTTCGACGTCCCCGGCGGTGAGCAGCGGCGGCGCGGCCGGCGTGGCCCGGCGGCCCAGCGCCCGCACCCGCGCGACCAGCTCGGGGAAGGCGAACGGCTTGGCGAGGTAGTCGTCGGCGCCGAGCGACAGCCCGTCGACGCGATCGGACACCGAGCTGCTCGCGGTGAGCATCAGCACCCGGGTCAGCTCCCCGGACGCGACGATCTCCCGGCACAGCTCGTCGCCGGACATCCCGGGCAGGTCCCGGTCCAGCAGCACGACGTCGTACCGGGTGACGGTGGCCTTCTCGTGCCCGTCGTCCCCGGTGAGCGCGACGTCCACCGCCATTCCCTCGCGGCGCAGGCCGCGGGCGATCGCATCGGCCAGGGGTTCTTCGTCCTCGACTACCAAAACTCGCACCAGCCCACAATCCCATATTTTCCTGAGAGTGCCCTTTAAGGACTGGCGGCGGCCCACCGGAGGGCGAACCACAGCCGCATCCGGGTCTCCGGGTCCGCCAGATCCACCTGCAATGCCCGCTCGACCTGGGCGATCCGGTGCCGGACGCTGTTGCGGTGGACGCCCAGCTCCGCCGCCGTCGGTTCCCAGCCGCCGTGGTGGGCCAGCCAGGTCCGCAACGTCGGCACCAGCTGCCGGTCCTGGGACCAGTCCAACGCCACCAGTGGCTCCAAGGCCTTCGCCGCGAACCCGCGGGAAGCACCCGGGTCCAGCAGCGCATCGAAGTCCAGGGGTTCGCTCCCGGCGACGACCGGGCGGCCGAGCGCGAGCGCCCGCGAAAGCAGCAGCTCCACCTCCGCCGAGGAACCAGCCAGCTGTCCGGCGGGCACCGGCGGCCCCACGGCCGCCAGCCAGCCGTGGTCGCGCAGGTCCGCCAGCACCTCCGGCGCCGGGCCGGTGCCCGCGACAGCCGTGAACCGCGTACCACCGCCGACCTCGACCAGGGGCGTGTCCAGCCGCGCGCGCAGCCAGTCCGGGCGCTGGGCCACCTCGTCCGGGCCACGCCGGTACGCCGCGCCGGCGACCAGCCGGACCACCTCCGACCCCAGCAGTGACCGGGCCACTTCCCCGGGAAACGTCCGGCCGAGCAGCAGGCCGGTGGCCGCCGCGCCCAGCTCGGCCGCGTCCGAGCCCGCGCGGCCGACCAGGCCGAGCAGGGCCGCGCCGACGGCGAGGATCGCCCGCTCGGCGCCGTCGAGCCGCCGGGACCGGCCGACGACCACCAGGTGCGAGGCGGTGGCCTGGGGGTACACCGGCTGGACGACGACGAACCCGCCGGTGAGCTCGGTGGTCGCGCTCCGGATGCCGCTGCCCGCCCGCACGGTCGCCATCAGCTCCCGCACCTCGGGCGGCAGCGGCGCAGGCGCGTCGTGCGCCGAGGCCAGCACGTCCCCGGCGCCGACCAGGGCGACCCACGAGCGCAGCACCGCCGCCAGCGACGACGTCAGTTCGCCGAGGCCGCCACCCGCGGCGCGCGTCAGCGTCTCGCGCGCCGCGGTGATCCGCCGCTGATCCCGCTGCCCGGCTTCGGTCAGCGCGACCGAGACCGCCCGGTTGACCGCCAGGAACGGCGTGCGCGCGGGCACCACCAGCAGCGGCAGCCCGCGCCGCGCGCAAGCCCGGCGCAGGGGCTCCGGCAGGGTCTCGTGCACCGTCGGGGTGAGCCCGAACCCCAGTGCGGTCACCCCGGCGTCGCGCAGGCCGCGCACGTACCGGTCGAGCTGCTCCGGCAGGTTGACGCCCGCGGTGAGGATCAGCTCGCCGCCCACCAGGTAGGGCGCGGGGTCCTGCAGCTCACTCACGTGGGCCCAGCGCACGGGGAGGTCCAGCGCGCCCGGCCGCAGCGTCTCGGGGACGACCTCCAGCGCGAGCTCCCGGTTGCCGACCACGTCCCGTAACGGGACATTCACCTCCGTGGGCGAAGAATCCGGAATCGTGGCCATTTCATCCCCGCTGATGTCGACTTGGGGATGAATCATCCCATGCCGAAGAGGGGTGAGCGAACCTACGGTGACCCGAAACCGACGTGAGGAGGACACCGTGACCGGCGACTACGCGGTGATCGCGCTGTACATCGCGGGCATGCTCGGGGTCGGCTGGTACGGCCTCCGGCTCGCGAAGACGAAGTCCGACTACCTCGTCGCCGGGCGGCGGCTGGGCTGGTTCATGTACTCCGGCACGATGTCGGCCGTCGTCCTCGGCGGCGCGTCCACGGTCGGCGGCGTGAAGCTCGGCTACACCTACGGCATCTCCGGCATGTGGCTGGTCGTCAGCATCGGCGTCGGCATCCTCGTGCTGCACGCGCTGTTCGCCCGGCGGCTGGTGCGGCTGAAGGTCTACACCGTCGGCGAGATGCTCGACCTGCGCTACGGCGGGCGCACCAGCGCGGTGTCCGGCGTCGTCATGTGGGGCTACACGCTGATGCTCACGGTCACCTCGACGCTGGCCTTCGCGACCATCTTCAAGGTGCTCTTCGACCTGCCGAACTGGGCGGGGATCGCGGTCGGCGGCTCGATCGTCGTCCTCTACTCGGTGCTCGGCGGCATGTGGTCGATCACGCTCACCGACATCGCCCAGTTCGTCATCAAGACCATCGGCATCCTGGCGATCCTGCTGCCGGTCGCGATCAGCTCCGCCGGCGGCTTCTCCGGTATGAGCGAGAAGCTGGACGCGAGCTTCTTCAGCTTCACCTCGATCGGCACGGACACGATCATCACGTACTTCGTGATCTACACCTTCGGCCTGCTGATCGGCCAGGACATTTGGCAGCGCGTGTTCACCGCCCGCACGCCCGCGATCGCGACCTCCGGCGGCATCACCTCCGGGGTCTACTGCCTGGTCTACGGCCTGGCCGGCGCCCTCATCGGCACCGCCGCGCACGCGCTCTACCCGGACATCGCCAGCGCGCAGGACGCTTTCGCGACGATCGTCGAGCGGCTGCTGCCCACCGGCGTCCGCGGCCTGGTGCTGGCCGCCGCGCTCTCGGCGATGATGTCGACGGCGAGCGGCGCGCTGATCGCCTGCTCCACCACGACGACGTCCGACCTGCTGACCAAGCTGGGCCTCAAGAAGGGCGGCGAGGTCAGCCGCAACCGGCTCGCCACGCTCGTGCTCGGCCTGCTGGCCATCGGCATCGCGATGGTGGTCGACGACGTCGTCAACGCGCTCACCATCGCCTACGACATCCTGGTCGGCGGCCTGCTGGTGGCGATCGTCGGCGCGCTGTTCTGGAAGCGCGGCACCCGGCAGGGCGCGTACGCGTCGATGGTGGCCGGCACGATCTCGGTCATCGTCTTCATGATCATCGACGGCGTCGAAGCCAACACCCCGATCTACTGGGGCCTCGGCGTGAGCCTGGTGGTGTACCTGGCCGTCAGCCTCGCGACGCCCCGCACGGACGCCGCGATCCTCTCCGTCTGGACCCACCGCCTCAGCGGCGAAGACACACACCCCTCGATTCGGGAACAGGAGCCCACCAGTGCCTAACACCGGACCCCTCGACTCGTCGCGCATCCCCCGGTTCGCCGGCTTCGCGACCTTCGCGCGGCTGCCGCGGATCGACCAGGTCGAGCGCGCCGACGTCGCCGTCGTCGGGGTGCCCTTCGACTCCGGGGTGTCCTACCGGCCCGGCGCGCGGTTCGGCCCGGCCGCCGTCCGCGAGGCGAGCCGGCTGCTGCGGCCGTACCACCCGGAGCTGGACGTCTCGCCGTTCGCCGAACGCCAGGTCGTGGACGCGGGCGACATCGCCGTCAACCCGTTCAACATCGGCGAAGCGATCGAGACGCTGCAGCAGGAAGCCGAAGCGCTGCAGGCGGACGGGACGCGGCTGGTGACCGTCGGCGGCGACCACACCATCGCGCTGCCGCTGCTGCGGGCCGTGGCCAAGAAGCACGGACCCGTTGCCCTGCTGCACTTCGACGCGCACCTGGACACCTGGGACACCTACTTCGGCGAGCCCTACACCCACGGCACACCGTTCCGGCGGGCGTCGGAGGAAGGGATCCTCGACACGAGCGCGCTGTCGCACGTCGGCACGCGCGGGCCGCTGTACGGCAAGCGCGACCTCGAAGAGGACCGGCGGCTCGGCTTCGGCATCGTCACTTCCGGCGACGTCATGCGCCGCGGGGTCGCCGAGACGGTCGACGCGCTGCGGCAGCGCATCGGCGACCGCCCGCTGTACGTCTCCGTGGACATCGACGTGCTCGACCCGGCCCACGCGCCCGGCACCGGCACGCCCGAGGCGGGCGGGCTGACCAGCCGGGAGCTCCTGGAGATCCTGCGCGGGCTGCGTGACCTCAACCTGGTCGGCGCGGACGTCGTCGAGCTGGCCCCGGCCTACGACCACGCCGAGATCACCGCCATCGCGGCCTCCCACGTGGCCTACGACCTGGTGAGCCTGCTGACCTTGGGGAAGGGCGAATGACCCGCATCGGCGGTGACGTCGTCGTCGAAACCCTGCGGGCGCTGGGTGCCGACACCGTGTTCGGCCTGCCGGGCCAGCACGCGCTGGGCCTGTTCGACGCGCTGCGGCGGGCCGGCGACCTGCGCGTGATCAGCGGGCGCGTCGAGAACAACCTCGCCTTCGCCGCCGACGGGCACGCCCGCGCGCGGCTGGCGGCGGATCCGGACGGCCCGGTGCCGGTGACGCCGCTGGTGGTCTCGACCGGCCCGGGCGCGCTGCTGACGCTGGCTTCGCTGCAGGAGTCCCGCGCGGCTTCGGTGCCGGTGCTCGGTATCTCCAGCCAGGTCCCGGTCGCCGGGCTGGGCGGCGGACGCCACGGCTACCTGCACGAACTGCCCGACCAGCAGGCGAGCTTCCGCGACGTCGTGAAGTCGGTGCACGTCGTGCGGCACGCGAGCCAGATCCCGACGGCACTGCGAGAGGCCTGGACGTCGGCCGCGACCGCGCCCTACGGCCCGGTGTGGGTCGAGATCCCCCAGGACGTGCTGCTCGGCCCGGCGGGGGTCCCGCCGATCACGTCGGTGTCGGCCACTCCCCCGCCCCTGGAACCGCTGCCCGAGTTGGTCACCGCGGCCGCCGATCTGCTGGCCGCCGCGTCGAATCCGGTGATCCTGGCGGGCGGCGGGGCCTTGCGGTCCGGCGCGCACGCCGAGCTGACGGCGCTCGCCGAGGCGTTGCGCGCGCCGGTGATCTCCACCTTCGGCGGCAAGGGCGTCTTCGGCTGGGACCACGAGCTGTCCGGGCGGTCGTGGCTGGAGGACTGGCACACCACGGAGTTCCTCGCGGACGCCGACGTCCTGCTCGTGCTCGGCTCCGGCCTCGGCGAGCTGTCCAGCAACTACCGCGAGTTCGCCCCGCGCGGCCGCCTGATCCAGGTCGAAGCCGACCTCGGCAAGCTGGAGTCCAACTACCCCGGCCTCGGCATCCACGCCGACGTGCGGCTCACGCTGCAGGCGCTGCTGGAGTGGGTGCCGATGCGGGCGTCCGACGGCCGGGCCGAGAAGGCGGTTTCTTCGCTGGTGTCCGCCGTGGAGTCCCGGTTGGACAGTCAGGACCTGGCCACCGAGCGGAAGCTGATCGACGACATCCGCGCGGCGCTGCCCGAGGGCACGCAGACGTTCTGGGACATGACGATCGCCGCGTACTGGGCGTGGTCGGCGTGGAACCCCGATGGCGCGCCGATCCACACCGCGCAGGGCGCGGGCGGGCTGGGTTACGGACTGCCGGGCGCGCTCGGCGGCGCCATCGCGGGTGGTCCCACGCTCGCCGTGTCGGGTGACGGCGGCGCGATGTACGGCGTCGCCGAGCTGGCCACCGCGGTGCAGCACGGCCTCGACGTCACGTGGCTGATCATCGACGACGGCGGCTACGGCGTCCTGCGCGAGTACCTCACCGGCGCCTTCGGCCACACCACGGCCACGGAGCTGACCCGGCCCGACTTCGTCGCTTTGGCCTCCTCCTTCGGCGTTCCCGCTCGGCTGTCGTCTTCGGACACGGTGGGCGCGGACCTGGCCGACGCGCTGCGCGCGCCCGGGCCGTCCGTCGTCGTCCTCCCCGCCTTGCTGAAGCTGTTCGCGCCGACCCACCTGGAGAAGGCATGACCCGCACGCTCGACCTGACCGACCCGGCCACCGGCGAAGTGTTCGGCACCAGCCCCATCGCCTCGCAACCCGAGGTGGACGCGGCTCTCGAATCGGCCGCGCAAGCGTTTGCGATCTGGCGACGCAGCACGCCGGCGCATAGGCAGCTGGCGCTGCTGAAGATCGCCGACACCCTCGAGGCGCGCGCGGCGGAGTTCGCCGACCTCGAGGTGCGCGAGACCGGCAAGATCCGGTCCATGGTGCTCGACGAGGAGATCCCGGAGTGCGTGAGCGCCCTGCGGTTCTTCGCCGGGGCCGCCCGGCAGCTGGAAGGCACCGCGGCACGGGCTGGCGTCGTCGATTTGGACGTGGGGCCTGGCGATCGCCGCCCGGTTGTCGGCCGAACCGGACCTCGGCTGCGTGTGGGTCGACACCCACGGGCCGCTGCCAGCGAGATGCCGCACGACAGGTTCAGCTGAGCGAGATGTGGTGAGCCTGGGTTCCGACGCGGTAAAGCTAAAAGATTTTGGCGACGAGCCCGAAGATTGCAGCCGTGAGCCCGATCAGCGCCGTGACCGAGCCAAGCTGAATGCGAGCTCCCACGTACTGCGCGACCTTGCCGATCCAACTCGTCGAGAGGTCGGCCGCGTCACCTGGTGCCGGCGGCAGTTCAGCGACCTCCCATGACTTCTCACGCATCAGATGATCGAGGGCGCAACCACACGCATATAGTGCACCGCCAAGCGCTTCGATTTTGTCGATATTCTCGGATGCGTGCCGCAGCCATAATCCTAACCGCGCACACTCGAAGTAGTCTTTGTCAGACGTGCGTGTTCCCGTCAGGCTGGCAGCCAGGAGCACCGCCTCCCTGGCTTCCCTTCGCAGAGATTTTCGCCGGTTTCTGCGTATTTTGACTATTTTCTGCCTACCACTGTCGGAGGGCGTAAACTGGACGACTTTTAACCTTCGCAAGGTGTCCAGCTCGTCGACAGCACCGACAATCAAACTGAAGAGCCTGTACTCAGCCTCACTGGAGTACCCCACACCCCACATACCGAGGCTGATGACCCCACTCGTATAAAGCAGCGCCAGGAAAGCACTGAGCGCAAGTCCGACATCTCCCAGCAACGACAGAGGAACAGCGATCAGGTATACCAGGAGACCCACGCCAAGCAGCGCAAACAAAGGGCCCATTTCGGCAATATCCGCACGGAACGCACGCCTCTGTGCTGCAGCCACCATGTCCGGAGGGTGCCCGACCAGCTTCAAGCACGCCAACTCGGGATGGCTGTCTTCGCTCCGCATCACGCCTCGCCGTCTGCGGAATTTGCTCAGCGACGAGAGCTCGAGGCCGACGATCCACCACCACAGGCGCCCTCGAAGAGGGGTCTTTTCAAGGACTTGCACCCAGCGTTCATCGTACGAATTAGTCAGGTCGTCACCGGAGCCGGACATGCTGGCAAGGGTAACGCGAACGGCCATTTACAGGCAGTCTGGAATCACTCCGCACGGTCGGCACGAAGCAAAGCCGCCGTGCGGGTCGACACGGCGGCACTCCGCTCAGCTGCGGTCGGCGCTCTTCTCGGACTGCTCGGCGGTCGAACTCAACCGGGAGGCCCACTCCGTCACCCGGCGAGCCACATCCTGCGCCGTCAACCCGATCCGCCCCAGGACCTCATCCCGGCTCCCGTGGTCGTGGAACGACTGAGGCACCGCCAAATCCCGCAGCGGCACATCGCACTCGGCATCCCGGAACATCGCCGCCAACGCCGAGCCGAAGCCGCCGTGGCGGCCGCTGTCCTCCACCGTCACCACCAGCTTGTGCTGCGCGGCCAGCGCGACCAGCTCCGCCGGCACCGGCAGCACCCAGCGCGGGTCCACCACCGTCACGCCGATGCCCTGGTCGGCCAGCCGGGCCGCGGCCGCCAGCCCGAGCGTCGCGAACGCGCCGACCGTCACCAGGAGCACGTCCGCGCCCTCGGCCGGGCGGCGCAGCACGTCGACCGTGCCGATCCGCTCCACCGCCGTCACGTCCGTGCCGACCTTGCCCTTGGAGAACCGCAGCGCCGTCGGCCCGTCGGCCACCGCGACCGCCTCGCGCAGTTCCTCGCGCAGCGTCGCCGGGTCGCGCGGGGCCGCCACCCGCATGCCCGGGACCATGCCGAGCAGCGAGAGGTCCCACATGCCGTGGTGGCTCGGCCCGTCCGGCCCGGTGATCCCGGCCCGGTCGAGCACCAGCGTCACCGGCAGGCGGTGCAGCGCCACGTCCATCAGCACCTGGTCGAACGCCCGGTTCAGGAACGTCGAGTAGATCGCCACCACCGGGTGCAGCCCGCCCATCGCGAGCCCCGCGGCGGAGGTGACCGCGTGCTGCTCGGCGATGCCGACGTCGTACCAGCGGTCCGGGAACGCCTCGGCGAACTTGTCCAGCCCCGTCGAACGCAGCATCGCCGCGGTGATCGCGACGACGTCTTCGCGGTCGGCGCCGATCTTCGCCAGCTCGTCGCCGAACACGCCGGTCCAGCTCGGGCCCTTCACCGGCGGCAGGCCGGTCTCCGGGTCGATCGGGTCGGTCTGGTGCATCTGGTCGTGCTCGTTGTTGACCGCCGGCGCGTAGCCGTGCCCCTTTTCGGTCACCACGTGCACGATCACCGCGCCGCCGAACGCCTTGGCGCTCTGCATGGCCTTCTCCAGCGCCACCTGGTCGTGGCCGTCGACCGGGCCGAGGTACTTCAGGCCCAGGTCGGAGAACATCGCCTGCGGGCTCAGCGCGTCCTTCAGGCCGGCCTTCGCGGCGTGCAGCGCGGCGTAGATCGGCCTGCCGACGACCGGGGTGTGCTTGAGGATCTCGCGGCCGCCGTCGAGGAGCCGCTCGTAGCCGGGCTGCAGGCGCAGCGCCGCGAGGTGGTCGGCGAGGCCGCCGATGGTCGGCGAGTACGACCGGCCGTTGTCGTTGATCACGATGACGACCGGGCGGTCCTTGTGCGCGGCGATGTTGTTGAGCGCCTCCCAGCACATGCCGCCGGTGAGCGCGCCGTCGCCGACGACGGCGATCGCGTGCCGGCCGCCACCGGCCAGCTCGAACGCCTTCGCCAGCCCGTCCACATAGGACAGACCGGACGAGGCGTGGCTGCTCTCCACCCAGTCGTGCTCACTCTCCGTGCGCGACGGGTAACCGGTGACCCCGCCGGTCTGGCGCAGCAGGTCGAACCCGGCGGCGCGGCCGGTGACGAGCTTGTGCACGTATGCCTGGTGACCGACGTCCCACACGATCGCGTCGCGCGGCGAGTCGAACACGCGGTGCAGCGCCAGGGTCAGCTCGACGACGCCGAGATTCGGCCCCAGGTGGCCACCCGCCCGGCGCACCTTGTCGACGAGGAAGTCCCGGATCTCGGCGGCCAGTTCGCCGAGGTCCTCGACACTCATGCGCTTCAGGTCCGCCGGCCCGCTCAGGGACTCCAGCATCGTCACTCGTCTCCACCTCACTCGCTCGGTTCCGGCCAGTCTACGGAGACCCGCCAGAGCGGGGCCGCAGGCCGCGTCGGGCGTCACAACCGGAGCGCGACCGCCGGTCAGCACCCGGGGTGAACCTCGTCTCCCCGCGTCGCTGTGGCGGTCACGCGGCGTGGCCACGAGAATGGACCGCATGGCGGATTTCTTCATCGGCGGCGAATGGGTGGACGCGGTGGACGGCGGCCGGCGGGAGATCCGCTGCCCGGCCGACGGGTCCCTGGTCGCGACGGTCGCCGAGGGCACCGCCAAGGACACCGACGCGGCGATCGCGGCGGCCCGCCGGGCCTTCGACACCGGCCGGTGGCCCGGCACACCCGCCCACCTGCGCGGGGACCTGCTGCTGCGGGCGGCGGACCTGCTGGACCGCGACGCGGAGGCGTTCGCCCGCGCCGAGTCGCTCGACACCGGCAAGCGCCTGGTCGAGAGCCGCTACGACATGGCCGACATCGCCGCCTGCCTGCGCTACTTCGGCAAGCTCGCCGCGCAGGACGCCGGGCGCGTCGTCGACACCGGCAGCCCGGACGCGATCAGCCGGATCGTGCACGAACCGGTCGGCGTCTGCGGGCTGATCACGCCGTGGAACTACCCGCTGCTGCAGACCGTGTGGAAGATCGCGCCGGCGCTGGCCGCGGGCAACACGTTCGTGCTCAAGCCGAGCGAGCTGACCCCGCACACCGCGATCCTGTTCCTGAAGCTGCTCACCGAGGCCGGCCTGCCCCCGGGCGTGGGGAACCTGGTGCTCGGCGCGGGCGCCGAGGCCGGCGCGCCGCTGGCTTCGCACCCGGACGTCGACCTCGTGTCGTTCACCGGCGGCCTGGCGACCGGCAAGGTGATCGCCGCTGCGGCCGCCGGCACCATCAAGAAGGTGGCGCTCGAGCTGGGCGGGAAGAACCCGAACGTGGTGTTCGCCGACGCCGACTTCGAGACCGCGGTCGACTACGCGCTGACGGCGGTGTTCCTGCACTCCGGCCAGGTGTGCTCGGCGGGCGCGCGGCTGATCGTGCAGCGTGAGTGGCACGAGGAGTTCGTCGACGAGCTGGTGCGCCGGGCCGAGCGGATCCGCCTGGGCGGCCCGTTCGACGCGCAGGCGGAAACCGGCCCCCTGATCTCGGCGGCGCACCGGGCGAAGGTCGAGGCGTACGTGGCGGCCGCACTGGCCGACGGCGCGGTGCTGCGCACGGGCGGCCGCCGTCCGGACGACCCGGCACTGGCCGACGGCTTCTACTACCTCCCGACCATCCTCGACCAGGTGAAACAGGGTTCGTCGGCGGTGGTCGACGAGTCGTTCGGCCCGGTGCTGACGGTCGAGACGTTCACCGACGAGGACGACGCGGTCCGCATCGCCAACGACACCCACTACGGCCTGGCCGGCGCGGTGTTCACGAACGACGCTTCGCGGGCGCAGCGGGTGGCGGGGCGGCTGCGCCACGGGACGGTGTGGATCAACGACTTCCACCCGTACCTGCCCCAGGCCGAGTGGGGCGGCTACAAGCAGTCCGGCTTCGGCCGCGAGCTGGGCCCGACGGGACTGGCCGAGTACACCGAGGTCAAGCACATCTACCAGAACCTCCGGCCGGCACCACAGCGCTGGTTCTCGGGCTGAACCCGGCCCGCGCCTTATGCTGCCTCCACCGCGAGGCAGGGAGGCCGGAGTGGACCAGAGGCGACCGTGGAAGCGGCTCCGGGGCCCGCGGGCCGTCGTGGTGGGGGTGGCGGCGCTGGGCGTGCTCGCCGGGCTGACGCTGCGGACGGCCGACTACCCGGGGGTGCTGCCGCCCGGAACGCCCGACCCGGAGCTGGACCTGAGCCTGCGCCTGGTGTGCGCGGCGGCGGTGCTGATCGCGGTGACGCTGGCGTACCTCACGTTCGCCCGCCACCAGGACGAGCCGCTGGCGATGGCGTGCCTGCCGGGGCTGGTGGTGACGGGGGTGATCCTGCGGCACCTGGTGGTGACGCTGCCGGGAGTGACGCGCCTCCAGCCGGCCGCCCGGGTGGTCCCGGGGGCCGGGGCGTGGGTGCTGCTGGTTTCAGGCGTGGCGATGACGGCGACCGGTCTCGCGGCGGCCTTTGCGGTGCGCCGGGCAGGCTGAGGTCGCCGCAGCGCTCACGGCGGGTCGCTCGTCCGGGCGGGCGGCCTGCATGCGGCGGTCGCGGCCCGCCCGGCGACCGCCGAACTCACCCGTTCCGCCGAGCTGCCGCGGGCCCGCACCCGAGCACGCCTGACCGCGGACCGCCGAGCCTGCCGAAGCCGGTCCTCCCCGATATCGCCACCTCCTAGCCGTTCACCGCCTTCCGGCCCAGGAACGCCGCCAGCTCGTCGGCCGCCGTCGGGTGCGGGGGCGGTGGGATCTCCGGTCCGAACGGGCCGCCCGGCTGCCGCGGCGTTGCACCGAACCGGGATCGCCACTGCTCCAGGGCCCGGGCCGCCAGCTCGGGCGCCAGGTCCGTCGGCTGCCCCGTCGCGTCCGCGACGTCCCAGCCGTGGGCGAGGTACTCGTTCACCCTCATGTGCACCAGGAACACCCCGGGTACTTCACCGAGCGGCGTCGTCACCTGCCGCGAAAACAGCCCCGGCGCGGCCAGCACCGCACGGGCCGCCGAGACCGACGCGGCGAACGCCTCGACCGGCGCGGCACCCAGGTAGTCGCCGTCCGGGGCCGGTGGGCCCGTGCCCGCCCAGAAGGCCACCTTCGCGTTGCCGTGCGCCAGGTGGTTCACCACCGCGCGCACGTCCCAGTCCGCGCACGCCGTCGGGAGCGCCCACTGGTCGGCGCGGACCGCGGTGACCAGGCGGGTCACCGTCGAAGCTGCGAGGTCGAAGTCGTCGAGAGCGGTCATGGCACACAGTGTGCCGACCACCACCGACAGTTTTGAAAGGGCAGAGCGCGTCAGGACAGCAGCGCCACGCACTCCACGTGGTGGGTCATCGGGAACGCGTCGAAGGCCCGCAGGTCCGTCAGCGAATAGCCGTGGGCCGCGAAGGTCGCCACATCGCGCGCCAGCGCCGCCGGGTCGCAGGCCACGTACACGATCCGGTCCGGGGCACCCGCCACGATGGTCTCCACGACCGCCTTGCCCGCCCCCTTGCGCGGCGGGTCCAGCACCACGACGTCGACCGGCTTGGGCGCCGACGCCAGCACGTGCTCGACGCGCCCGGCCTGCCACGAAACCTGGGGCAGGTCCGCGAGGTTGCGCTCGCCGTCGGCGACCGCGCGCCGGCCGGACTCGACCGCCAGCACCCGGCCCGCCGTCCCGACCTGGGCCGCCAGCACCGACGCGAACAGCCCGACCCCGGCGTAGAGGTCCCAGGCCGAGCCGCCCGCCGGCGCCTCCGCCCACTCCGCCACGACCGCGGCCAGCGTCGACGCCGCCGCCGGGTGAACCTGCCAGAACCCGTGCGCGTCCAGGCGCCAGTCGCGGCCCGCCGCGTGCTGGACCGCGACCCCGCCGCTCAGCTGCCGGGCCCGGACCTTCCCGCGCACCGTCGACAGCTCGCGGACGTGCAGCCCGCCGTCACCGTCCTGGGTGACCTCCAGCTCGCTGCCCGGCCGCCAGCGCCGCGCCAGGACGTCGTCGAGCTCGCCCGGGACGGCGATCGGGCAGTCGTCCAGGGCCACGACCCGGTGGCTGTGGTGGGCGCGCAGCCCCGCGCGCCCGTCGTGCCCGGCGACCAGCCGGACGCGGCTGCGCCAGTCCAGGGGGCCGCCGTCGAGCGCCTCGACGACGACCTCGCGTTCGATGCCCGCCAGCCGCTGCAGCTGTTCCGCCACCACCGCCGCCTTCAGCGACCGCTGGTAACCGGGGTCGGCGTGCTGCCAGTCGCAGCCGCCGCAGCCGCCCGGCACGGCCAGCGGGCACGGCGGCGTGACCCGGTGCGGGGACGGGCTGAGCACCTCGACGGCGTCCCCGCGGCAGAACGAGCCGCCGTTGTCCTCGGTGACCTCGACGCGGACCTGTTCGCCCGGCAGCGCGTGCCGGACGAACACCACACGGCCGTCGGCGCGCGCCACGCAGTGGCCGCCGTGCGCCACCGCGCCGACCTCGACCTCGAGAACCCGGCCCAGCCAGCTGGTCATTCGGCGGGCTCCTTGGGCTTCGGGGTGGCGATGGGTTTGCCGTTGGGCGAGAAGCCGCGGCGGACGTCGCCGGCCGCCGGCCGCTCGTTGCGGACGCGCGCGGCCGCCTTGGCCGAGGACTCCAGCTGCCACGGCACGCTCGCCACGATCACGCCGGACTGGAACAGCAGGCGGCCCTTGAGCCGCAGCGCGCTCTGGTTGTGCAGCACCTGTTCCCACCAGTGCCCGACCACGTACTCCGGGATGAACACGGTGACCACGTTGCGCGGGTTGTCCCCGCGCACGCGCTTCACGTAGTCGAGAACGGGCTTCGTGATCTCGCGGTAGGGCGATTCGACGACCTTGAGCGGCACCTTGAAGTTGTGCGCGTCCCACTCGGCCGTCAACCGGCGGGTGTCCGCATCGTCCACATTGACCGTCACGGCCTCGAGCACGTCCGGGCGCATCGCCTTGGCGTAGGCCAGCGCGCGCAGCGTCGGCCGGTGCAGCTTGGACACCAGCACGATCGCGTGGTTGCGCGAGGGCAGCACGGTCGGGGTGTCGCCGAGGTCCTTCAGCTCGTCGGCGACGCGGTCGTAGTGCCGCCGGATCGCCGTCATCAGCACGTAGATGGCCACCATCGCGGCGATCGCGATCCACGCGCCGAGCAGGAACTTGGTGATGAGCACGATCACCAGGACCGTCGCGGTCATCGTCAGGCCGATGGCGTTGACCGTCTGCGAGCGCCGCATCCGGCGCCGCGCGCCCGGGTCGGTTTCCCTGGCCAGCAACCGGTTCCAGTGCCGGATCATGCCCGCCTGGCTCACCGTGAAAGACACGAACACACCCACGATGTAGAGCTGGATGAGCCGGGTCACCTCGGCGTCGAACGCGATGATCAGCACCAGCGCGAAGGCCGAGAGGAACAGGATCCCGTTGGAGAACGCCAGCCGGTCGCCGCGCGTGTGCAGCTGCCGCGGCAGGTACCGGTCCTGCGCCAGGATCGAGCCCAGCACCGGGAAACCGTTGAACGCGGTGTTCGCGGCCAGCAGCAGGATGATGCCGGTGGAGAAGGAGATGTAGTAGAACGCCGGCGGGAAGTCGGCGAACACCGCGTGCGCGATCTGCGCCACGATCGTCTTCTGCTCGTAGCCGGCGGGGGCGCCCTCGAGCTGCCGCGCCGGGTCCTCGGCGAACTTGACGTCGGTGATCGTGGCCAGCGTGATGATGCCGACCAGCATGGTGACCGCGAGCACGCCCATCATCAGCAGCGTGGTGGCCGCGTTCTTCGACTTCGGCTTCTGGAACGCCGGGACGCCGTTGCTGATCGCCTCCACCCCGGTCAGCGCCGCCGCGCCGGAGGAGAACGCCCGCAGCACCAGGAACGCGTACCCGACACCCGCGAAAGTGCCTTCGGCGGTCAGGGTGAACCCGGCGCTCTCCGCCTTCACCTCGGTGCCGGTGGCCGCCTGCACCAGGCCCCACACGACCATGACCATGATGCCGATGATGAACCCGTATGTCGGGATTGCGAAGGCCTTCCCCGACTCGCGGATGCCGCGCAGGTTCAGCGACGTCAGCACCACGACGATGACGATCGACGCGAGCACCTTGTGCTGGGCGACCCACGGGACGGCCGAGCCGATGTTGGCCACACCGGACGAAGTGGACACCGCGACCGTCAGCACGTAGTCGACCAGCAGGGCGCTGGCCACCGTCAGGCCGAACCGGCCGCCCAGGTTCGTGTTGGCGACCTCGTAGTCGCCGCCGCCGCTCGGGTAGGCGTGCACGTTCTGCCGGTAGGAGGCGACGACCACCAGCATGACCAGGGCGACCATGATGCCGATCCACGGCGCCAGCGCGTACGCGGACAGCCCGGCGACGCTCAGCGTCAGGAAGATCTCTTCCGGGGCGTAGGCGACGCTCGAGAGCGCGTCCGACGCGAAGATCGGCAGCGCGATGCGCTTGGGCAGGAGCGTGTGAGCCAGCCGGTCACTGCGGAACGGACGTCCGAGGACCAGGCGTTTCAGCACGGTCGGGAACTTCGACACCACGGAAGCGTAACGGGCGGGGGGCACGGTAGGTTCGGCGCTGGTAGGTAGGGGTGGCAACGGACGGGTAACCGCCGAGGAGGAGGCAGGGCGTGCACGTGGTGATCATGGGATGCGGCCGGGTCGGCGCGTCCCTGGCCGCTGCGCTGGAGCGGCTCGGCCACGAGGTGGCCGTCATCGACAAGAACCAGCAGGCGTTCCGCCGGCTCGGCAGCGACTTCCACGGCCAGCAGGTCGTCGGCGTCGGCTTCGACCGCCGGGTGCTGATCGAGGCCGGCATCGAGCGGGCCGGCGCGTTCGCGGCGGTGTCCAGCGGGGACAACTCCAACATCATCTCGGCCAGGGTTGCGCGCGAGAACTTCGGCATCGAGCACGTCGTTGCGCGGATCTACGACCACAAGCGCGCGGCCGTGTACGAGCGGCTGGGCATCCCGACGGTGGCGACCGTGCCGTGGACCACCGACCGGTTCCTGCGCAGCCTGCTGCCGGACGGCGTGGCGTCGGAGTGGCGCGACCCGTCGGGCAACGTCGCGCTGCTGCAGCTGCCGCTGCACGAGGGCTGGGTCGGGCACTCGGTGCGGTCCCTGCAGGAGGCGACCGGCGCGCGGGTGGCGTTCATCATGCGCTTCGGCACCGCGGTGCTGCCCGACACCAAGACCGTGCTGCAGGCCGACGACGTCGTGTGGGTGGCCGCGCGATCCGGCACCGTCACCGACGTGACCAGTGTGGCCCACCGCGAACCGGAGGACGAGGCATGAGGGTCGCGATTGCCGGCGCCGGGGCGGTCGGCCGCTCCATCGCCGCCGAGCTGATCGACGGCAGGCACCAGGTGATGCTGATCGAGCGCGAGGCCGACCAGTTCGAGCCGCACGCGGTCGAGCAGGCCGACTGGGTGCTCGGCGACGCCTGCGAGGTGTCGACCCTGGAGGAGTCCGGGATCGAGCAGTGCGACGTCGTCATCGCCGCGACCGGCGACGACAAGGCGAACCTGGTGGTGTCGCTGCTGGCCAAGACGGAGTTCGCGGTGCGGCGCGTGGTGGCCCGGGTGAACAACCCGGCCAACGAGTGGCTGTTCACCGACGCCTGGGGCGTCGACGTGGCGGTCTCGACCCCCCGGATGCTGGCGGCGATGGTCGAGGAGGCGGTCAGCGTCGGCGACCTGGTGCGGCTCATGACGTTCCGCCAGAGCAACGCGAACCTGGTCGAGCTGACGCTCCCGGCGGAGACCCCGCTGGCCGGGAAGCCGGTGAGCGACCTGACGCTGCCCCGGGACGCGGCTCTGGTGACGATCCTGCGCGGCGACCGGGTGATCGTGCCCCAGCCGGAGGACCCACTGGAGCCGGGCGACGAGCTGCTGTTCGTGGCGACCGCGGACGTGGAGCCGGAGATCCGGACGGCCCTCGGGTACTGAGAGCGACGGGAAAGGCCCTCGGCGGGTTTCGCCGGGGGCCTTTTCGCGACCTGGCTCGGCGGTGGGCGACCGGGACAACTCCGGACGCGTGATCGGAGGGCCGACGCGCGTGATTGAAGGGTCGACTCGCGTGATCGGGGGGACGACACGGCGAAACTGTCGGTGCCCGCCGGTAGCGTCGAAAACGGGGGGCGCCCCCGCGGGTCAGGCTTCCGGAGTTGCGTACTTCTCGCGCAGCCGGGCTTCGACCTCCGCGTCCGTCTCCGGTGCGGGCTCCTCCTCGGCCATGGCCTTCAGGCGCTTGTCCGACCGGCGGACCGCCCAGACGACCACCAGCAGGCCCAGCGCGTACAGCGGGTAGCCCATCGCGATCTTCGCGAAGGCCAGCCAGCCGGTGTAGTCCTCCTGGTAGAGCCACCGCTGCACCACGAAGCGGGCCGCGAAGATCGCCGCCATCGCCAGGGTCGCGACGTCGTAGCCGTAGCGGGACGGCTTGTCCTTGCGCCACGCCTGGCCGGTGCCGTTGAGCATGTTCCAGACCACGCCCGCGATCGGCCAGCGCACCACCACCGACAGCACGAAGATGCCGCAGTAGACCAGGCTCGCGTAGATGCCGAACAGGAAGAAACCCTTCGCCGACCCCGTGCGGTAGGCGATGAACGCCGCGATCGCGACGCCGAAGAAGCCCGAGATCGCCGGCTGCAGGGGCTCCTTGCGGACCAGCCGCAGCACCGTGATGGCCACGGCACTGCCGATCGAGGTCCAGATGGCCGCGGTCAGGCCGAAGAACGAGTTCGCCAGCACGAAGACGATCACCGGCACCGACGAGTAGATCAGGCCGGACACGCCGCCCATCTGCTCGAGCAGGGTCGGCTGCGGCTCGTCGCCGTCGGTCTTCTTCTCGCTCGGGGCGGGTTCAGTCACGATGGGTGATCAACTCACTGGGCTCTGGAGCTCGTAATAGGGGTTGTACAGCACCTTCTGGCCGTTGCGCTCGGCCATCCGTCCGCGCACCTTGATCGTCCGGCCAGGCTCGATGCCCGGGATCCGGCGGCGGCCGAGCCAGATTAGCGTCACGCCCTGTGTTCCGTCGAACAGCTCGGCCTCCAGCGTGGCGGCCTCGTTGGTCGGGCAGAGCTCGACGCTGCGGAGCCGCCCCATCACGG
>NZ_JBHVXZ010000062.1:57416-58369 GCF_042881395.1 Amycolatopsis sp. NPDC058278
GCTTCGCCGGAGCGACAGTCACAGGCCCGCTGCGCCCCTTCGGCGCCGGACCTCATCGACATCTCGTCGGCGTCGAGTTCCTCGACGTCGCTGGTCAGCTTGCGTACCAACCGGCTGAAGTAGCCGCCGTCTTTGGCGGGCATAGGTGCTCCTGTGCTCCGGGGCCGGCGACAATTTGCTTGCGGCCCGTGCGATTCCAGCGTACTGCGGTCCCCGCCAGGGAAACGCCTTTGCGCAAAGATCGCAACGTGACGTCCGCAATCAGAGTTCCCGCCGCGGTGCTCCTGCCCGGTACCGGCTCGGACGAGGTGTTCGTCCGGGCCGTCTTCGAAGGGCCCCTGCGCGCCCTCGGTGTCCCGCTCATCGCGCCACCCCCGCCGCCGGGCGGGGCGCTCGCCGACGGCTACCTGGCGACGCTGGACGCGCTGGCGGACGAACACGGCGAACTCCTCGTGGGCGGCATTTCGTTCGGCGCCCACCTCGCCGCGGAGTGGGCGGTGCGCCACCCGGGCCGTTGCGGGGGCCTGCTGGCCGCGCTCCCGGCCTGGAACGACGTCCCGGGCCAGGCACCCGCATCGCTGGCCGCGACGCTGACGGCGGATCTGGTGGCCGGTTCCGGCGTCGGCGCGGCACTGGCGCAGACCGAGGGCAGCCCGGGCTGGCTGCGGGCGGAGCTGGACCGGGCGTGGCGGCGCCACGGCGACGGGCTGGCGGACAGCCTGCGCGTCGCCGCCGGCCGTCCGGCGCCCTCGCTCGACGACCTCGCGGCGCTGCCCGTCCCGGCCGGGATCGGCACGTGCACCGACGACCCGGTACACCCGACGAAAGTCGCGGCGGCGTGGGCGGGCGCGCTCCCCCGCGCGGCCCTCGGCGAGACGACGCTCACGGCGCTGGGCGCGGACCGCGAGGCGCTCGGCCGGGCGACCGTCCTCGCGTTCCTGAAGGCACTGGGT
>NZ_JBHVXZ010000063.1:0-45314 GCF_042881395.1 Amycolatopsis sp. NPDC058278
GGGCCACGGCGTGGGCGCGGGCGCGCCGGGGCGGAGGCGCTCTCACGGCCCACCGGGCTCAGCGTCTCGGCCTGCACGAGCATGACGGCCGTGGTCTGGGCGAGCGTGTCGTGCAGCCGCCGGGCCGCGCGCTCGGCCCGGTCGGCGAGCGCGCGGCGGCGTTCGGCGCCCAGCAGCCAGGCCACCGCGGCGATCGTGACCGCCAGGACCGTGCCGTCGAGCGGGCCCTTCGCCGGGAACACGGCGGCGCCGACGGCCAGCGCCGCGGACGCCGCGAGCCACCGCTGCGGCGCGCTGTACAGGGCGAGCAGCACCGGCACGTACATCGTGTTGCGCGGCTGGTCGAGCAGCAGGTGCCCGGCCGTCGCGAGGGTCACCACGGCGAGCACGAGGGCCGGGGCGCGGCGCGACCACAGCAGCGGGACGAGCTGGGCCGCGCTGAGCCCGGCGGCGAGCCACCCCTGCTGCGGCGTCCACGCCCCGCTGGCGAAGAACACCGCGGCGACGGCCGCCGTCGTGACGAAAGACTGGCGCATGGGCCGACAGTAGAGTGCGGGCATGATCCGGGTTCAGGTCGTCGACGACCACGCGCTGGTGCGCGAGGGCATCGCGCTGATCCTGGGCGCGCAGCCGGACCTCGAGGTGGTCGCACAGCACGCGAGCGGCCCGGAGCTGCTCGCTTCGGCCGTCGAAGCCGACGTCGTCCTGCTCGATCTGTACCTGCCCGGGATGGACGGCCTCGAAGTCCTCCGCCGGCTCGGCCCGGCGGCACCCCGGGTGCTGATGCTGACGACGGTCGGTCGTCCCCGCGAAATCCGCGAAGCCCTCAGCGCGGGCGCGGCCGGGTTCGTGCTGAAGGACGCCTCGGGCGACGAGCTCGCGGCCGCCGTCCGGGCGGCCCACCAGGGCGTGACGGCACTGAGCCCGGCGGCGGCATCGGCACTGAGCGGCGGCGGTGCGCTGACGCCGCGGGAGCGGGACGTGCTGGAGCTGCTGGGCGAAGGACTGTCCAATCGCGACATAGCGGCCCGGCTCCGGCTGGCCGAGCGGACGGTGAAGGCGCACGTCGGCAACGTCCTGGCCAAGCTCGGCGTCACCAGCCGCACCCAGGCGGCCCTCGTGGCGAAGGACCGGTGAACCGGCTTTCGTCCTGGTGCGCGGCGCACCTGGGCGCGGCACCGGTCGAAGTGTTGTTCGAGCTGCAGTCCCTTTCGACGGTGTCCGGGCTTCGGCTGGCCGACGGACGGGACGTCGTCGTGAAAGCTCGTGAGGACGACGGCCGGGCGGAGTCGTGCGTCGCCGCGCAGGCCCGGCTGGCGGAGCGCGGGTTCCCGTGTCCCCGGCCGCTCACGCCTGTGACGGTTGTCGACGGGCTGGCCGTGCACGCCGAGGAGTTCCGGCCCGGCGGCGAGGTGCTGCCCGGCGACTCGCCGGAGATCGCCGAGCGATACGCCGCGGTCTTCGCTCGGTTGCTGGCCGAGCTGGCGACCGTGACCCTCGCGCCGCCCCTGCCGAACCCGCGCTGGGCGCGATGGGACCACCGCGATCCCGGCCTGTGGCCCTCGATCGGGTTCCTCGACGAGCAGGACCAGAGCGTCGTGCCCGCGTACGTCGTCGAGACGGCTACGCGAGCGCGCAAACGTTTGCTGGCCGCGGACCTGCCCTGCGTGCTGGGCCACGCCGACTTCGAAGCGCAGAACCTCCGCTGGCACGACGGCGGGATCGGGGCCGTGCACGACTGGGACAGCCTGGCGTGGCAACCGGAAGCGGCGCTGGCGGGAGCGGCGTGCGGCGCGTTCGCGAACGTGTCGCCGCCGACCCTGGCGCCGATCGGGAGTTCGGCCGGCTTCCTGGCGGCCTACCAGGTCTTCCGGGGACGCCGGTTCACCGAGGAGGAACAGGAAGTCGCGTGGGCGGCGAGCCTCTGGCCGGCACTGCACAACGCCCGGTGGGAGGCGCTGCACGGCGACCGCCCGGTGTGCCTGACCGCCGTCCGCGCCCAGGCGGCCGAACGCCTGCGCCGGGCGGACGCCTGACTAACGGCCGTACGCGGCCATGAACATGTCCAGCAGGTCGTCGACCGCCTTCTCGTCCACCGCGCGGGTCGAGAGCAGGTGGCGGTAGTAGAGGGTGCCGCACAGCACCTCGGCCGGGAAGGTCAGGTCCACGCCCTCGACGAGCTCGCCCGCCTCCTGGGCGCGGGTGATCCGGTTGAGGGTGCTCTGCTCGACGGTCCGCAGGAACCGGTCGTGCAGCGTGGCCCGCAGGGTTTCGTCGGCCTGCGCCTCGGCGATCACCGCCCGGTAGACCGGCCCGATCGGCGGGGCGGCGAGCGCGGGGGCCGAGCGCAGGAACTGCTCGCGCAGGTCCGCCCGGACGTCGCCGGTGTCGTGGTAGTCGAGGTCGGTGGTCCAGGCGTGGCTGAGCGCGTCCAGCAGGAGCGCCGCCATGGACGGCCAGCGCCGGTAGATCGTGTGCTTCCCGACCCCGGCGCGCCGGGCGACCGCCTCGACGTTCAACCCCGCGTAGCCGACCTCACCGGCGAGCTCGAGCGTCGCATCGAGGAGCCCGGCGGTCCGGGCGGCGCCCCGACGTCGCGGCGGTGCGGATTCGGCGGCCATGCCCCGGATCTTAACGGCACGCACCGTGCCATTGACAGCCGCCACGGCCAGGCTCCAAGATTTCCGCCAACGGCACGGGTCGTGCCGATAAGACGAAGGAGAACCACCATGGGGACGTTCACGGCCGAAGAACGCGCCGCGATGAAGGAGCACGCCAAGGAACTGAAGACCGCGGCGCGCCGGGCCTCCCAGGCGGACAAGGCGGCGCAGGCGGAGCAGGACGTGCTCGCGAAGATCGCCGAGATGGCGCCGTCGGACCGGGTCCTGGCCGAGCGCGTGCACGCCATCGTCAAGGCCAACGCCCCGGTCCTGGAACCGAAGCTGTGGTACGGCATGCCGTCCTACGCCCTCGACGGCAAGATCGTCTGCTTCTTCCAGAGCGCGGAGAAGTTCAAGGCGCGCTACGCGACCCTCGGCTTCAGCGACCAGGCGAACCTGGACGACGGACCGATGTGGGCGGCCGGCTTCGCGCTGACCGAAGTGACGCCCGCAGTCGAGAAGAGGATCGCCGCGCTGGTGACACAAGCGGTGAAGTGAGGCGGAGCCGGGCCTTGTACGTCACGTGTACCGGCCCGGCTTACCGTCGCCGACCATGTCGAACCAGTGGAAACTGCTCTCGCTCGGCGTGCTCGCCGCCCTCGTGGCCGGCACAGTCACCACGGTCACCGCCACCGAGGCCGGCGCCGCGCCGAACACCTACTACGTCGACCAGGCCCTCGGCAACGACAACGCCGCCGGGACCCAGGCCGCGCCCTGGAAGTCGCTCGCCAAAGTCGCCGCGACCGAACTGAAACCCGGCGAAACCGTGCTGCTGCGCCGTGGCCGGACCTGGACCGGCGGGCTCAGCGTCTTCGGCAAGGGGACGGCCTCCGCGCCCGTGACCATCGGCGCCTACGGTGACGGCGCCCGCCCGATCGTCCAGGGCAACGGAGAAGCCTGCATCAACCTGCCCGGCGACTACCTCACGGTGCAGGACCTGCAGGTCGGCGTCGCGGCCGATGCCGGGCGCTGCTCCTGGGCCGGCGTCGAGGTCGGCGGGGACCACGACAAAGTCCTCTCGAACTACATCACCGGAGCCGGCGCGGGCGTCTACATCGCGCCGAGCGCCGACGGCACCGAAGTCACCCAGAACGACCTCGTCGACAACAACCACATGACCGTCGTGACGCCGGGTGGCAACGACGACTCCGGCGCGTTCGCGATCCTCGTGCAGGGCAACGGTTCCGACATCGGCTGGAACCGGATCAGCGGGTCGATCGCGGTCAGCGACGACTTCGGCGGCCTCGACGGCGCCGCGGTCGAGGTCTTCTGGGGGTCCGACAACATCATCCACCACAACATTTCCGAGGACAACGAGTCCTTCACCGAACTCGGCACCGACGCCAAGGACCCGGATGGCGTGTCCCGCAACAACGTCTACGAGTACAACGCGGTCTTCGGCGCGAAGACGCGCGGCGGCATCGTGACGCGCGGCGCCCAGGACGGCAACGGCCCGGTGACCGGCACGGTCTTCCGCAACAACTCCGTCCGGCTCGGCAACGCCGAATCCGAAGGGTTCGTCTGCTACGGCGGCTGCACCAACCAGACGCTCACGCTCACCCAGAACGTCATCCAGGCCGCGATGAAGATCGGCTACGCCGACACCGGCTGGACCGCGACCGACCACAACGTCTTCTCCGGCGGCCAGCGGCAGTTCACCCCGGGCGCCACGGACAAGGTCGCCGATCCGAAGTTCACCTCCGCGACGAACCTGGTCCTCAAGACCGGCAGCCCGGCCATCGGGCTCGGCGTCAAGAAGTACGCGGACATCGACGTCGACGGCAACACCGTCGGCACCCGGATCGACGCGGGCGCCTACCAGTTCACCCCTTGACGTACCGCGTCAGCATCGCGACCATCTCGTCTTCGAGCCGCCGGGCGTCGATCGGGTCGGGCTCGGCCAGCAGGTCGTGGACGGCCAGCTCGATCGTCGCGATGACCAGGCGGGCCGCCGTCTCGGTGTCGGCGACGCGGACCTCCGGGTGGCCCTCCAGGAGGTCGCGGGTGTAGCCGACCATGGCCCGCTTCAGCCGGCCCATCCTCTCGAGCAGCTCGGTCGACCGCGGGGCCTGCTCGATCAGCATCCGCAGCAGGTGGGGGTCGTCCAGGTGGGATTCGACCGTGAGCCGGACGAAGACGCGGAAGACCTCCTCGATCGGACCGGGCAGCGGGCCGGTCAGGACCTTCGCCGCGGCCGCCGTGCCCTCGTCGAGGTGCCGGGTCAGCAGTTCGGCGAGGATCGCGTCCTTGTTCGGGAAGTACTGGTACAGCGAGCCGATCGAGATCCCGGCGCGCTCGGCGATGCGGTTGGTGGTGCCGGCCGCGTAGCCGTGGTCGGCGAAAACGTGAGCAGCCGCGGTCAGGATCCGCTGCCGGGTCAGCTCGGCGCGCACCTGACGCGGCTGTTTACGAGGCTGGATGCGGCGCTGGTCCGACGGCACGGATCCCTCCGGGAAAGCGAGTAGTCAAGAGCTGAGTATTTGCTCATAATTGTGCCATGACCAGCACAAACATGCTGCACCGCGTCTCCCCGGCCGAGGTGGCGGCCCGGCTGGGCGAGCCGGAGGCGATGATCAAGGCCAAGATCGGCGACCGCATCGACCGGCACGCCCGCCGCTTCATCGCGCACTCGCCGTTCCTGACGCTGGCCACCGCCGACGCCGCCGGCCGCGCCGACTGCTCGCCCCGCGGCGACTACCCCGGCTTCGTCAAGGTCCTCGACGAACGCACGGTCGCGCTGCCCGACCGGCCCGGCAACAAGATCGCCGATTCCTTCCGCAACATCGCCGAGAACGACGGCGTCGGCCTGCTGTTCTTCGTCCCCGGCATGCGGGAAACCCTGCGGGTCAACGGAAGCGCGTACGTCACCGACGACCCGGACGTGCTGGCCCGGATGCGCACCGAGGCGAAGGCGCCGATGCTGGCGATCGTCGTCGACGTCGCCGAGGTGTACTTCCACTGCGGCCGCGCGCTGATCCGGTCGCGCCTGTGGGACCCGGCGAGCCGGGCGCTGGCGGCGGAACTGCCCTCGGCCGGCGAGATCGCCGGCGAGAAGATGAACGTCGACCCGGCGCTGCTCGACCAGCTCCTCGAAGACGGCTACCGGAAGCTGTACTGAGGTGCCCGACATGCAGAAAACCATCCTGGAACGCGTCGAGCACGTCACCGGCGACGTCGTCGCCCTGGTCCTGCGCGGTGACGAAGGTCCCTTGGCCCCGTGGGAGCCGGGCGCGCACATCGACCTGGAGCTGCCGAACTGGCTGACGCGCCAGTACTCGCTGTGCGGCGACCCCGGTGACCTCTCGGCCTACCGCGTCGCGGTCCGCCACGACCCGCTGAGCCGCGGTGGCTCGGAGTACGTCCACCTGTTCCTGCAACCGGGACGGACACTGCGGGTTTCGCGGCCCCGCAACCACTTCCCCCTGCTCCCAGCGGCGGAATACCTGTTCGTGGCAGGCGGGATCGGAATCACGCCGATCGTGCCGATGCTGCGGTCCGCCGTCGCTTCCGGTGCCGCGGTGACGCTGGTGTACGCGGGCCGGTCCCGGCCGTTCGCCGCGGAACTCACTTCGCGGTACGGCGATCGCGTGCGGCTCGAGCGCCCCGATTTCGCGGCGCTGGCGACGGAGTTCCCGGCCGCGGAGGTGTACTGCTGCGGCCCGGCGTCGATGGTGGACGCGGCCGAGGCGATGTTCCCGCGGGTGCACACCGAACGGTTCGAGCCCACCCGGCGGACGTTCGGGCCGGACACCCCGTTCGAGGTGGTGTGCGCCCGTTCCGGGGGGACGATCCAGGTCCCGGTGGACGAGTCGCTGCTGGACGCGCTGAACCACGCCGGCCGCCCGGTGCCGGCCGCGTGCCGGGAAGGGGTCTGCGGGAGTTGCGAGATCACGGTCGTCGAGGGGGAACCCGAGCACCGCGACGACATCGGCGCCGCTGCGGGCCGGATGTACCCGTGCGTGTCCCGCGCGCTGTCACCGCGGCTCGTGCTGGACCTCTGACCGGATCCGCCGGCTGATCAGCGGCCAGGCGACGACATAACCGGCCGCCGCGAGGGCGCCGCCGCGGACCGCGCCGATCAGCAGGCACCGCACCCAGTCGTAGCCGCTGACCCGGCTCACCGGGTCGGTCAGCCCGAGCAGCGCTCCCACCACCAGCCCCGCGCCGAGCCCGGCCGCCACCACCGTCCGGCCGGCGCGGGGCAACGCCGGCCACGCCCGCTCGGCCCGCGGTGCGCGGCGGTACCAGCGCACGACCAGCACCGCGAGCAGGAACAAGCCGCCGGCCGACGACACGTACCCGATCACGTTGTACAGCCGGTGCGGGCCGGCGACGGAGACCCGCAGCCACGCCCAGTGCCGCACAGCGAAGCCACCGGTGTGGGTGAAGGCGTCCCAGAGCAGGTGGGTCGCCGCCCCCACGACGACCGAGACCACCGAGCCGAGCCACGGGACGCGGCCGGCCGGGCGCGGCACCCGCTCCCGCCAGCCGGCCGGCCCGAACGCCAGGACCGGCGCGAGGACCGCGTACCCCGCCGCCACCAGCGCCAGCCCGAGCAGCAGGTCCACGCTCACCAGGCCGACGGGCTCGTGGGTCAGGGCGCCACCCGGGACGGGCAGGTAATAGGCGACGTCGGGCGCGAGCGAACCCGCGACCAGGCCGGGCAGCCACAGCCACCGGGCCAGCGGCACCACGGCGGCCGGGTGCGCGAAGGTGAAGGGCAACGGACTCCCCCGTGTCTGATTGTCCGGCCGCCCAGCTTAGGGCGGGTACCATCGCGCTCAGCCTCGACGTCGAGGAGGCAGCGTGGGCGAACTCGGGCCGGCCGACACCAACGGCATCCTCGCGCTGCCCTGGGTCCGCCCCGACCGGACCAGCGCCGGCCTCGGCTGGGACCGGGTCTACGTCTCCCGCCAGCGGGAACGTCCCTATCGCGCCCAGTTCGGGGCCGCCCGCAGCCACCAGCTGATCCTGCACGTCGACGGCCCGGTGACCGTCCGGCGCGGGGTCGGGACCACGCGCGAGCAGAGCCGGCGGATGCCCGCCGGTGGGCTCTTCCTGCAGCCGTCGCACGCCGAGCTGTCCGTCGAACTCGGCGGCGCGCTCGACACCGTGCACGTCTACCTCACCGACGACGCCGTGCAGGAGGCCGCCGGGGAACACGCGCCCGTGCGGCTCGCCGAGGAGCTCGGCAGCCACGATCCGCTGCTCGAACAGCTCGTGCTCGGCCTCGACGGCGTCGTCCGCGACTGGGAGCCGGGCGCTCGCACCTACGCCGACCAGCTCGGTGCCCTCGTCGCCGCGCAGCTCGTGCGCCGGCACCGGGCCGGGCGGGTCCCCGGGCCCGAGCCGGCGCGCGGCCTCTCCGACCGCCAGTTCGCGCGGGTCCGCGACCTGATGGCCGAACGGCTGGCCGAGCCGGTGCCGCTGGCGGACCTGGCCGCGCTCGCCGGGCTGAGCGTCAGCCAGTTCTCCCGCCGGTTCAAGGCCCGCACCGGCTTGCCGCCGCACCGCTACCTGCTGCGGCTGCGCGTCGAACAGGCCGGGCTGCTGCTGCGCACGGGCGACGACCCGATCGCCGAGATCGCCGTCCGCTGCGGGTTCTCCCACCAGGAGCACCTCACGCGGGTGCTGCGCGCCCAGCTCGGCACCACACCGGCTGCGCTGCGCCGATCCCGCTGACACACCCTCTTGGGGGGGGTCCGGGTGGCGGAGCCCCCGGCCGGGGCGAAGCCCCGAATGACACACGCGTTTCGTGCCGTGGGACAGCACGAACGTGCAGGACCGTGCCTCGGCACCCGCCTGATACTCCGTCGCATGACCTCGTTCAGCTACGCCGCGAACCCCGTCCGGGTGGTCTTCGGCTCGCTCGACACCCTCGGCGCGGAGGCGGACCGCCTCGGGCTCGGCCGGGTCCTGCTGATCGGCCGTCCGCGCCACGGCGACCGGGCCGCGGCGGCGCTCGGGCCCCGGCTGGCCGCGCGCTTCGCAGACGCCACCATGCACACCCCGGTCGACGTCACCGAACGCGCGCTCAAAGTCGTCGCGGAGCACGACGTCGACGGCGTCGTCGCGATCGGCGGCGGCTCGGCGACCGGGCTGGCCAAGGCGATCGCTCTGCGGACGGGCCTGCCGCAGCTGATCGTCCCGACGACGTACGCGGGTTCCGAGCTGACGTCGGTCCTGGGCGAGACGGCCGACGGCCGCAAGACCACCCAGCGGACCCCGGCGGTGCGGCCGGAGACCGTCCTCTACGACGTGTCGCTCACCCTCTCGCTGCCGGTACCCGTGTCCGCGGCGAGCGGGCTGAACGCGCTCGCCCACGCCGTCGAAGCGCGTTACGCCCCGGACGCCAACCCGATGACCGACCTGCTCGCCGCGGAGGCGACGAAGCTGCTCATGAACGCCCTGCCGCGGATCGCCGCCGATCCGTCCGATGTGGACGCCCGCACCGACGCGCTGCGCGGCGCGTGGCTCGCGGGGACGTGCCTCGACGCCGTGTCGATGGGCCTGCACCACCGGCTCTGCCACCACCTCGGCGGCAAGTTCGGGCTGCCGCACGCCGAGACGCACGCCGTCCTCCTCCCCCACGTCATGGCGCACCAAGGCCTCGACGACGCTTCGGAGGTTTTCGAACTGGCCGCGTCGCTCCCGATTCCGCATTCGCTGGCCGAACTCGGGCTCACCGAAGCCGATCTCGACGGCGAACCGGAAGCGGACCTGCTGCGCCAGGCGTGGCGCGGCACCCGCCCGCCCGCGCGCCCGAGCCTCAAGGTGCTCACGAAGCAGGTCGTCGACAGCTTCGCCGGGGCACCGGACCGGGTGCGCCTGCTGGTGACCGACCTCGTCGAAACCCTGCACGGCTACGTGATCCGCACCGACCTCACCCAGGACGAGTGGGAGTACGCGATCGGCTTCCTGACCCGCGCCGGGCACATCACCACCGACACGCGGCAGGAGTTCATCCTGCTGTCGGACACCCTCGGCGTGTCGAGCGTGGTCGACGTCCTGACCAACTCGCGGACGCCGGACACGACGCCGTCGGCCGTCCTCGGCCCGTTCTACGTGGACGGCCCGCCGGAGACCCCGCAGGGTGCCGACCTCGCCTCCGGCTTGCCCGGGACGCCCCTGTCGGCGGACATCCGCGTGGTCGACACGGCCGACGTGCCGGTCGCGGACGCGATCGTCGACGTCTGGCAGTCCAATGAGGACGGTTTCTACGACGTCCAGCTGCCCGACGTCGACGGGCCCGTGCTGCGGGCTCGCTTCCGCACCGACGCCGAGGGGCGGCTGCGCTTCCGGACGATCGTGCCGAGCGCGTACCCGATCCCGGCCGACGGCCCGGTCGGGCAGCTGCTCGACGCCGTCGGGCGGCACCCCTACCGGGCACCGCACGTGCACTTCATGATCGCCAAACCCGGCTACCGCACGCTGATCACGCAGCTGTTCGTCGCCGGCGGCGAGTACCTCGACTCGGACACCGTGTTCGGCGTCAAGGACGGCTTGATCGTCGACTTCAGCGATGGGCTCGACTTCACCTTCCGGATCTCGGGGAGTACCGAATGAGCTTCGACACCGACGTCATCGTGGTCGGCAGTGGCCCGGCCGGCGGCTCGGCGGCGCTGCTGCTCGCCACCTACGGCGTGCCCACGGTGCTGGCCACCAAGTACGGCTGGACGGCCAACACCCCGCGAGCCCACATCACCAACCAGCGGACCATGGAGGTGCTGCGCGACCTCGGCGTCGAGGACAAGGCTCTCGCGGCGGGCACGCCGCCGGAGCTGATGGGCGACACCGTGCTCTGCACGTCGCTGACCGGGCCGGAGATCGGCCGGATCGCCAGCTGGGGCACCGGCGACCGGTCGGCGTCCGAATACGCCGCCGCCAGCCCGTGCCACATGATCGACCTGCCGCAGACCTACCTGGAGCCCATCCTGGTGAGCGAAGCCGCCGCGCGGGGCGCGAAACTGCGGCTGGACACCGAATTCCTCGACTTCACCCAAGACGCCACCGGCGTCACGGCCCGCTTCCGCGATCGGGTGCGCGGCGACGAGTTCACGTTGCGCGCCAAGTACCTCATCGGCGCGGACGGGGCCCGCAGCCGGGTCGCCGAGCAGGCCGGGCTGCCGATCGCCGGGCAGACCGGCAAGGCCGGCAGCATGAACATCACGTTCACCGCCGACCTCGCGCGGTACGTCGCGCACCGGCCGAGCGTCCTGTACTGGGTGATGCGGCCGGGCGCGCACCTCGGCGGGATCGGCATGGGCCTGGTCCGGATGGTGCGGCCGTGGAACGAATGGCTGCTGACCTGGGGCTACGACATCACTCAGCCGCCACCCGAGGTCGACGCCGAGGAAGCGACGCGGCTGGTGCGGGACCTGGTCGGCGACCCTTCCCTGGACGTCGAGATCACTTCGACGTCACTGTGGACGGTCAACCACAACTACGCGACCGAATACCGCGCCGGCCGGGTGTTCTGCGCCGGGGACGCCGTGCACCGGCACCCACCGTCCAACGGGCTGGGCTCGAACACGTCCGTCCAGGACTCCTACAACCTGGCGTGGAAGCTCGCGATGGTGCTGCGTGGCGAGGCGGGCGAGGGGCTGCTGGACAGCTACACCGCCGAACGGGCACCGGTGGGCAAGCAGATCGTCGACCGGGCGAACCTCAGCCGCGACCAGTTCGGGCCGATCTTCGCCGCGCTCGGCATCTCCGGCGACACCGACGCCGACGGCATCACGGCCGGGCTCGAGACCTGCCTCGCGCCGACGGCCGAGGGGGCGCGGAAACGGCGTGAACTGGAGCAGGCGATCGAGCTCAAGCACTACGAGTTCAACGCGCACGGCGTCGAGCTGGATCAGCGGTACGTGTCCGGGGCCGTGCTGCCCGACGGCGTCCCGCCGGTTCCGGGCCCCGACCCCGAGCTGTTCCACCGGCCGAGCACCGAGCCGGGGGCGAAGCTGCCGCACGCGTGGCTGGTCGGGCCGCACGGAGGTCGGGTGTCCACTTTGGACCTCGTCGGCGGCGGCCGCTGGACGGTCCTGACCGGGCTCACCGGCACGCCGTGGCTCGACGCGGCGGCCAAGGTCGGCGCCGACCTGGGCCTGGACCTGCGGACGGTCCGCATCGGCGACCCGGGCGTCCGCGACGCCTACGGCGACTGGTCGCGCCTGAGCGGCATCGACGAGGACGGCTGCCTCCTGATCCGTCCCGACGGCTACGTCGCCCACCGCCACGCCACGCAGTCCCCCACCCCCGCCAAAGCCCTCCAGAACGCGTTGCGGAGTCTCCTCGACCGCGCGTGACCGGGCACGGTCAAGAAACGCGGGTGAAGGTCACCGGAGTCTTCGGCGGACCGCTGCCGTCGCCGATGCCCGGCTTCGACGTGTCGATGCCGCCGCGGGCGACCCGATCCAGGACCTCGAGGCCGGGGTCGTCGATGCTGCCGAACACCGTGTACTCGGGCGGGATGTTCGTCTCGCCGAAGACCAGGAAGAACTGGGAACCGCCGGAGTCCGGGGCGGTCGTCTTCGCCATCGCGACGACGCCGCGGCCGTAGGTCAGCTCGGGGAACAGCTCGTCGCGGATCGTGTAGCCCGGGCCGCCGGTGCCGTCGCCGACCGGGTCGCCGCACTGGAGCATCTGCAGTCCCGTCGTCACCGACAGCCGGTGGCACGACGTGCCGTCGTAGAAGCGCTGCTTCGCCAGGCTCAGGAAGTTCACCACGGTGCACGGCGCCAGCGCGCGGTCCAGGGTGAGGCCGAGGTCGCCCGCGGTCGTCGCCAGCCGCACGCCGATCGTCCCGGTCGACGGCCCCGGCCCGTCGGGCGGCAGCGCGACCTTCTTCGGCGCCGGTGAGCCGGAGTCGGGGGTGAACGCGCACGTCACCGGGTCGGCCAGCGGCTTCGTCCGCTTCGGCATCGGGGCCCGGCCGCCCGGCAGCGCCACCGGGGTGCTCGGCCCGGTGGGCGTCGGGGTCACGACCGTCGCCGAAGCGGCGGGCCAGTGTCCCGGCGTGACGTCCCCCCGCCCGTCCGGCTCGCGCAGGAACCCGGGATACCCCCAGGCCAGGAAGGCCAGCACCATCAGGATGACGACCCCGACCGACCCGCTGATCAGCACCACGGCGGCCGGGGACGTCTGCTTCGGCGGCACCGGTGGCTGCCACTGCGGGTAGTGGTACGGCGGTTGACCGTGCTCCGGTCTGCCGTCCGGCTCACTCATCCACGCTCCCCTCGTCGGAGAGCACCATACTGCCGTCAGGACCGCCTCTCCGGGGCGGAAACGCCGATCACGGCAGGCCCCAGGGCGCACTCGCCCCGCCCGGCGCGACCGGCCGGACGCCGAAGTCCGGCCGATCCCCCTTCCGGTACACGAACGCGTCTTCGCCGCACCCGAGTTCGACCTGGACGTCCCCGCCGGCCAGCCGCCGCCAGCGCCGGGCCCGGCCCCGGGCGTCCGTCACCGCGAGTTCGCCGTCGATGCCCGGCCGCAGCACGCACGGCGCTCCGGCCTCGCTGTGCACTTTCAGCCAGCGCGTCTTCCCGCCGGCGCGGGACGCGCTGAGCAGGAACGCGCCTTCGGTGCGGAAGTCCCGCAGCGCGACGTCGCCCCAGGCCGCGGGCACCGCCGGGAACAGCCGGACCACCCCGCCCCAGCTCTGCACCAGCATGTCCTGCAGGGACTTCGCCGCCGAAAGCGGCGTCTCGATGACCGGACCGGACTCCTTGTACATCGTGTTCGGCTGGATGTACCGCCGCTGCAGTTCGCCCAGGTAGAACGCGGCCTGCTCGCCGCGCAGCATCTGGGCCGAGATCGACGCGGCCCCGGTGAAGGTGTAGCCCTGCAGCGCCCCTTCGAAGCCGACCCAGTGGTTCAGCGACGTCTCGATGATCGCCCGGTGCTCCGGCTGCTCCCAGGTGACGTCGTAGAGCGGGTAGATCTGCAGCAGGTGCGAGTAGTGCCGGTGCGACTTCGCGAACGGCACGCCGGCGCCGATCATGTAGCCGTTGGCGTCGGCCGGGTAGTCCACCAGGGTCGCCAGGACGTTCCGCCACTTCGGCGCCAGCGGATCGCCGGGCGCCGTCTGCAGCAGCGTCTTGCAGCCCCAGCGGATCAGCGAGAGGTCGTAGTTGCAGTCCGGGGCGTTGACGCCGTACTCGGGCGAGAACGTCGGCGGGAGGTGGAGCTTCCCGTCCGGCCCGGGCGCGAGGAAGTGCAGGTAGTAGTTGATCGCCTTGCGCAGCAACGGGAACAGCGTGCCGTGCAGCAGCTTCCGGTCCATCGTGTGCCGGTAGGACAGCCACACGTTGTGCAGCGCCCAGGTCAGGTTGCCGACTTCGGGCGTCGGCGTGTCCTGCCCCGGCACTCCGACGGGGAACCCGCTGGTGGCGTTCGAGACACCGTTGAGCAGCGTCATGTCGGTCGTCCGCGGGATCCCCGCCGAATCGGCCTGGTACGGCTGCGCCACCTGGCTGGTGAGGTTGGCGCGGTACTTGTCCAGCGCGTAACCGACCGCGTCCAGTTCCAGGTGGTTCGAGCCGTGGATGAGCCAGTATTCGAGCTGCACGTTGAGGTTCCACCACGTCGCCGGCCACGGCGTGTTCTCCAGCCACGGCCCCGAGGTCGCCATCACCGGCGCCTCGCGCCGGGCCGCCGAAGCCACCTTGTACAACTGGATCCAGTAGAAGCCCTGCAACCGGGTGTCCGGAATGGACAGGAAACTCTGCCGGTAGTAGCCGTGCCACCAGCGCCGGTGGTCCTGGGTGAGCGCGCCGAACTCCGCCGCCCGGCGGACCGTGCCCAGCGCCCGCGTCACCGACGTCTTCTCCGGGTGTGACCACGCCACCGACGTGTACAGGGTCCGCGCGCCGCCGCGCGTCACTTCACGCCACGCCGTCACGTGCTCGCCGCCGGCCAGCAGCGGCTGGACCGCCAGCCGCGCGTCACCACTCGCCGACAGCTGCACCGGCGGGTTCGCGGTGTACCCGGCCGGCGGCGGCTTGTTCCACACCGGATCGGCGCGCGGACTGACCGCCACCGCCGGGTGGAACACCCACCGGAACCCGCGTTCACCTTCGGACGGGCGGATCTCGACGGCGAGCAGTGACTGTCCGGTATGGACGATCGCGCGCAGGCTCAGGCTGCCCGCGGCGGTGGTGATCGTGCCGGTCAGCTCGGCGTTCCACAGGTCCATCCGCCAGTCGATCGCGGTGATCGCCCCGACCGGCTCGAGCGTGAAGTACCCGATCGGCAGCCGCGCCAGGCCGAACAGCGAGCCGAACTCCGGGCGGTGGTCCTGGACCTGGCTGTGCTGGACGTTGAACCGGATCGCGTTCTGCCCCGGTTCGGCGTAGATGCCGGAGCCGAGGAACCCGTTGCCCAGGAACGGGCCCTCGTACCAGGTCTTCGGCAGCCGCCGCCAGTACAGGTCCGCGGTGCCGAGGAACCCGGCCCAGCCGAAGTCGTCGCTTCCGGGCGCCGCGGCCGCGGCCGCTTCCGCGAACGCGGGGGTCAAGCCGGCGGTGGCCAGCCCGGCGAGCGCTCCGCCGAGCACGGTCCTGCGGGTGATGTCCATTCGACCTCCTTGTCGAAGAGCGGGTTCAGCTCGGCAGGCCCCACGCCGGGGCGGGGCCGAGCGCGGGGACGTCCCGCGGCGCGAAGTCCGGCCGGCCGCCCCGCGGGGTGACGACGGCGGTGCCACCGCGGCGCAGCGCGATCGCGATCCGGCCGGGCCCGGCGGCCCGCCACGACAGCCGGCGGCCGTGCTCGTCGCGGACGTCGACGTCCCCGCTGACGCCGTGCTGGAGAACCAGCGGCTCGCCGGCTTCGCTGTGCACGCGGACGAACTCGGTCTTGCCGTCGCGGCGGGAGGCGTCCACGAGGAACGCGCCTTCCGCGCGCAGCCCGGCGATCGAGGCGTCACGCCAGGTCGCCGACACCGACGGGAAGACCTTGAGCACGCCACCGGATCCCTGCATCAGCATGTCCACCACGGACTGGGCGGCGGTGATCGGGCTCTCGATCGCGAAGTTGGACCCCTCGCGGTACATGGTGTTCGCGGTCAGCCCGGTGTCGGCCACGACGTTCCGGTCGAGGAAGAACTTCAGATACCGCAGAGCTTCCTCGGGCGCGTCCATCACCGAGCTCATCGACGACGCGGCCGCGTAGCTGTAGCCGTGCCACGCCGTCTGGTCGGCGGCCCAGTGGGTGAAGGTGCGCGTCATGATGTCGCGGTCGCCCGGTCGGTCCCAGACCTTCTCGCGCAGCGGGTACAGCCACAGCAGGTGCGAGAAGTGGCGGTGCGACGCGGCCAGCGGGACGCCGTCGCCGATCAGCACGCCGTTCGCGGGGTCCTCGTGGTACGGCACGAGTTTCGCGCCGATCTCCCGCCAGATCGGCACGCGCGGCTCGTCGAGGCACAGGATCCGGGCGGCATCGACGAGCGTGCGGGCCGCCCACCGGATCAGCGAGAGGTCGTAGGTGCAGTCGGGCGCGTCGGCGTACTCCGGCGACCGGGTCAGCGGCAGGTGCAGCGAGCCGTCCGGGCCGGTGAACAGGAAGTGCCGGTAGAAGTTCAGCGCCTTCGCCAGCGTCGGGTACAGCACGTCGCGCAGCACGCGCTTGTCCAGGTGGTGCCGGTAGGCCAGCCACACGTTGTGCAGGCCCCACAACAGGTTCCCGGTCTGGTCGGTCTTGGACGTCGTCCCGGGGACGCCCACTGAGCGCGTGCCGCCGGGGCGCAGCCGCCAGTCGCCCGGGTGCGAGAGGGCGAACGTGTCGCCGTCGCGGTACGCGGGCGGGACGGACACCTCGAGGTTCGCGTGGTCGCGCCGGAAGGTCTCGGTGACGGCGTCGAGTTCGGGGTGGTTGCTGCTGTTGACGATCGGGTAGGTGACCTGGACGTTGAGGTTCCACCAGACGGCGGTCCAGCTGTTGCCGACCTCGGGGAACCACGGCCCCCATTCGGACACGACCGGCCCGTCCGCGCGGGTGGCGGCCGCGATCTTGTACAGCTGGATCCAGTAGAACCGCTGCACCTGCTTGTCGGGCACCGAAACGAAGCTGCGCCGGTGGTAGTCGTTCCACCAGCGCCGGTGGCGGGCGAGCAGGGCGTCCGGGTGGGCGGCAAGCGCTTTCCGGACGGCGGCCCGCGCGTCGGCGGTGTGCGTGGTGCCCGGGAAGCTGTAGGCGATGGCGGCGACGAGCAGGCGCCGCGTGCCGATCGCGCGTTCCTGCCACGCGGTGGTGTACCCGCCGCCGGCGAGCATGGGCTGCGCGCAGTACCCGGCACCGAGCTCGGGCGCCGGGTTGGCGACGTACTCGGGCGGCTTGCGGACGGTCCGGGTGGTCGCCGACTCCAGCGGCTGGAACGCCCAGGTGGCGCCCGTTTCCCCGGCACTCGGCGTCAGCGAAACGAGCAGCACGCTCAGGTCGTTGTGCACGACGGCGGAGAAGGCGACCGAGCCCCGCGTGGTGGTGATGGTGCCGCCGAGCTCGGCGTTGTAGAGGTCGAGGGTCCAGTCGACGGCGGTGATCGCGCCGGCCAGGGTGAGCGTGAGGTAGCCGATGGGCAGGCGGGACAGCCCGATGCCCGCTTCCCACTGGATCCGCTGGTCCTGCACCTGGGTGTGGCTCAGCATGAGCTTGAGCTCTTGCGGGGTCTTCCCGGCGTAGACCTGCGCGCCGAGGTAGCCGTTGGCGAGGAAGGGGCCTTCCTGCCAGTTCTTCGGCAGCCGCCGCCAGATCATCCGCGCGTCGGCGGCGACATCCCGGTGGGGATTCCCGCCGGTGGCGAGCGCGGGTGGGGCGGCCCGGGCCCACAGGCCCCCGAAGGCGGCGGCCCCGGCCAGGACCGAGGCAGAGCGGAGCACCGTCCGCCGGGACACTGCGTCCATGAAGCATCCTCCGAATTCATACTACGTTTCGGCGAGATCATGCGGCGGCGTGCGGTCATACTTGCAGAGAGGCACCCAAAAGGCCAGAGGTGTTCACTCGGAAAGCGGCAGAGACATCCGATGAATCGGGGAAGCGGCGAGCAGCGTCAAGAGTCGCTCTCCCGGCGGCAGAGCTGGGCGGCCAGGGTGTCGCCGGCCCACTTCTCCCACTGCTCGGCCGACCAGCCGCGGTCGCGGACGAACACCTGGTAGAGCTCCGGACTGAGCACCCCGAACAGCACATCGGCAGCGTGCTCGGCGGTCACCCCGGCGCGGGCGCCGGGCTTGGCGACCAGCGCCCGCGCGGCCTCGAAGTGCACCCTGAAGCGCGGGTCGCCGTCGTCCCACTGCCCGGCGAGCGCGGGGTCGGCCGCGGCGGCGGCGCGCAGCATCTCGACGATCGGGGCGACGCGCCCGAGGATCTCCCGCGTGCCCCGGACGTGCAGCCGCAGCTGGGCTTCGGCGACCGGGGCGGCGAGCGCCTCCCGGAACCACGGCCGGTCCATCGTCGCCACCGGCTCGGCGTCGCCGGCGATCGCCACGTCGACCAGTTCCTTGAGCAGGACCCGCTTGTTGCCGAAGGTGAAGTAGATCGTCTGCACGGCGACGCCGGCCTGCTCGGCGATCTCCTTGAGGGTCGTCGCGCCATAGCCCTGGCGCACGAACAGCTCGCGCGCCGCGTCCAGCATTCGCCGCCGGGTCTGCGTGGCGTTGCGAGTCCCGGGAGGCACTCATGCACGCCACCGCGCCCGGTACAACGCCATGGTCGGCGCCTTCAACGACAGCTTCTTCCGCACCGCCGCGATCGCCCCGGATGACCACGTCCTCGACGTCGGCTGCGGCACGGGCCACGTCACGCTGCTGGCGGCCCAGCGGGCCGCCCGCGGACACGTCGTCGGCGTGGACCTCTCGGCTCCGATGCTGGAACGCGCCCGCGCCGACGCGGCCGCCGACGGGATCGGCAACGTCCGGTTCGACCAGGGAGACGCCCAGGTCCACCCCTTCCCCGCCGCCGGCTTCGACGTCGCGATCAGCCGGGGCGGGGTGATGTTCTTCGGGGACCCGGTGGCCGCGTTCGCCAACATCCGGCGGGCGCTGCGGCCCGGTGGCCGGCTGGTGTTCCTCGGCCCGCAGGGCGGCGGCCCGGAAAGCGACTACGCCCGCGCCACCGCGGCGCTCAAGCCGCTGTTGCGCGCACCCTCGCCCGCGTCGCGCGGCATGGGATCCCTGGTCGAGCCGGAGCGGATCCGCGAAGTGCTGGACGCGGCCGGGTTCGGCACGATCGACGTCGAACCGATCACCGCACCGATGGACTACGGCCGGGACGCCGCCGACGCGGCCGAGTTCATCCTCGGTCAGGGCCCGGTGCGCGTGAACCTGGCCGGCCTCGCCCCGGACGTCGTCGAACGGACGCGGGAACAGCTGCGGAAAGGGCTCGAGGCGTACGAAACTCCCGAAGGCGTCCGGATCACCGGCGCGGTCTGGCTGGTGCGCGCGACCCGCCCCTGACCGGCGGACCGCTTCAGGGAAGCGGCGGCAGCGCCGGCGTCTCCAGCCAGCGGGTGAAGAACCCGCGCAGCGAACGCCCCGCGTGCGCCTCGGCCGCGGCGACGAAGAGGTCCGTCGTGACCAGCCCGTGCCGGTGTTCCTCGGCCCACGACTTCAGCAGCGCGAAGAACGCCGGGTCCCCGATCTCGGCCCGCAGCGCGTGCAGCGTCAGCCCGCCGCGCTTGTAGACGCGCTCGTCGAACATCCGGGCCACCCCAGGGTCGGCGATCCGGACGTCCGCCGGCTTGGCCTTGATGCGGGTGTACCAGCTGCGGGCCAGGGCCGAAGCCGGCTGGCCGCCCGACTCCTCCGACCACAGCCACTCGGCGTACGTCGCGAAGCCCTCGTTCAGCCAGATGTGGCGCCAGTCGGCCACCGTCAGGCTGTTGCCGAACCACTGGTGGGCCAGCTCGTGCAGCACCAGCCGCTCGTGGGTGCGGCGGCCGTCGACGTGGTTGGCGCCGAAGATCGCCATGCCCTGGGCCTCGATCGGGTCGTCGAGGTCGTCGTCGGTGACCACGATGACGTACTCGCCGAACGGGTACGGGCCGAACAGCCGCTGCAGGAACTCCATCATCCGGCCCTGCCGCCCGAAGTCCCGCTCGAACGCCCGCCGCAGCCGCGGGGGCACCGCCGCGCGCTGCGGCACAGCCGGGGTGACCGACTCGACGCCGCCGCGGCCGAAGCCGAGGCTCAGCACGCGGGCACCGAGGCCGGCGGGTGATCCCCAGCCGCGGCCGGTCAGCTCGACGTCGTCGTAGCGGCCGATCTGGACGCTCATCAGGTAGGTCGCCGTCGGCTCGGGCCGCTCGAAGACCCAGCGGCTCGTGCTGGCCGACGTCGAGCGCTCGACCAGGGTGCCGGTGACCGCGACCAGGTACGGCGACGCCGTCGTCACGCTCACCCGGTAGGCCGCCTTGTCCGACGGGTGGTCGTTGCACGGGAACCACGACGGCGCCCCGACCGGCTGGCTCGCCACCAGCGCGCCGTCGGTCAGCTCGTCCCAGCCGACGTCACCCCAGCGGCTCCCCACCGGGCGCGGGTTGCCGACGTAGTGGACCTCGACGATGAACGCCCCACCCGCCGGGATCGACTTCGCCGGCTTGACGTGCAGCTTGGTGCCGCGCTTGAGGTACTTCGCGGGCTTCCCGTCGACGAGCACGCGGTTGATCCGGAACTCGCCGAAGTCGAAGCTGACGCGGGAAAGCGCCTGTGTCGCCTCCGCGGTGATCACCGCCGCCGCCGAGAGCCGGTTCGGCGCGACCTTGTAGTCGAGACTCAGGTCGTAGTGCCGGGTCCGGTACCCGCCGTTGCCGTGGGCGGGCAGGTAGGGGTCGCCGGAGGTGTCCGCGCCGGGAGCGGGAGCCTTCGAAATCACCCGTGGCGAACCTTTCGTCGTGCGTGCTGGAACCAGGCTCGCACGGATGGGTGAGTCCGGCGCGCCTGGTCCTGCTTTCGTTACTTACCCGGCCAGGCCGAGATCGGGTTGCCCAGCCAGCGCGTGTCGGCCGGCACCTCGTCGCCGCGGGTCACCAGCGAGCCCGGGCCGACCGTCGTCCGGGCGCCGATGCCGGCGCCGGGCAGCACGATGCCGTGCGGGCCGAGCGTCGCGCCTTCGCCGAGGGTCACCGGGGACATGCTCATGATCCGGTCGTGGAACAGGTGGGTCTGCACGACGCAGCCGCGGTTGATCGTCGCGCCGTCACCCAGCGAGACGAGGTCCGCCTCGGGCAGCCAGTACGTCTCCAGCCAGACGCCGCGACCGATCTTGACGCCCATCGTGCGCAGCCACGCGGTCAGCAGCGGCGTGCCGCCGACCGAACCGATCAGCCACGGCACCGCGAAAGCCTCGACGAAGGTGTCGGCCAGCTCGTTGCGCCAGACGAAGGAGCTCCACAGCGGGTGGTCGACCTCGCGGAACTTCCCGACCAGCAGCCACTTCATCACCGTCGCGGTCAGCGCCGCGACGATCCCGGCGGCCAGCAGCGCGGGCCCGGCCAGCAGCGCGGCGACGCCGAAGCCGAACGCCGTCGCCGTCCACAGCAGCCCGAAGGCGACCACGACGGTCAGCGCGACCCCGCACATGACCGGGACGATCCGGCACAGCTCGACCAGCGCCCGCGCCGCCTTGAGGTGCAGCGCCGGGGTGTAGGTGCGGCTCGTGTCGGCGTCGCCGATCGCGCGGCGGACCGGCAACGGCGGCATCCCGAGGTACGACGAGCCCTTCTTCGCCTTCAGCGGCGTCGAGGACAGGACGCCGACCAGGCCGCGCTTCGGCACCGACCGGCCCGGCGCGGTCATCCCGGAGTTGCCGAGGAAGGCCTGCTTGCCGATGCGAGCCGGAGCGACGTGCAGCCAGCCGTGCCCGAGCTCGTAGGTGGCGACCATCGTGTCGTCGGCCAGGAACGCGCCGCTGTCGACCTTGGTCATCTTCGGCAGCGCCAGGACCGTCGACGCCTCGACGTTGCGGCCGACCTTCGCGCCCAGCAGCCGCAGCCACACCGGCGTGAACAGGCTGGCGTACAGCGGGAACAGGCCTTCGCGGGCCATGCTCATCAGGCGTTCGGTCGCCCAGACCTGCCACGCGACGCGGCCGTGCACCGGGTGGTAGCCCTCGACCATGCCGATGCTCAGCGACCGGACGCCGACCAGCACGAGCAGCATGTACGTGCCGAAGTACGCCACAGTCGCGACCGGGACGAAGACCAGCGCGCGGGTGAAGGCGTCCAGGAGCGTCGGGGCGCCGGCGATCGCGTAGCCGAGCACGGCGACGCCTGCCAGCGCGGCCACGCCGGGCAGGAACCCCAGCGCCAGGGAGGTCACGCCGTAGACGGCGGACCAGAAGTGCGACCGCGGCGGGCGGCTCGACGGCCACTTCAGCGCGTCCTTCGCGTCCTTGCCGTCCTTCCCGACGGGCGCCGCGGGTGAACCGGCGAAGTGCTGACCGGCCTTGACCACGCCGCGGACGGTCGACCCGGCCGCGATCTCCGCGCCCTTGCCGACGCGGACACCCGGGAACAGCGTGCTGCGCGCGCCGACGCGGGCTTCGGCGCCCACGTGGACCTTGCCGATGTGCACGACGTCGCCGTCGACCCAGTGGCCGGTCAGGTCGACCTCGGGCTCGATCGCGGCACCGCGGCCCAGCTTCAGGAAGCCGGTGACCGGCGGCGGCGAATGCAGGTCGACGTCCTTGCCGATCCGCGCGCCGAGCGCCTTCGCGTAGGTCGTCATCCAGGACGCCCCGGCGACGCTGTCCGCACCGGAGAACTCCGCGAGCTTCTCGGCCGTCCAGAGTCGCAAGTGGACACTGCCGCCGCGCGGGTAGGTGCCGGGGCGGACACCGGAAAGCAGCACGCGCGCGCCGCCCGCGGCGATGGCGATCCGGCCCGCCGGGCTGAACAGCACCACCCAGGCCAGGCCGATCCACGCCCAGCTCAGCGTCGGTGCCCAGGCGAACCCGAGCAGGGACAGGACGTTCGACAGCGCGGCGGCGAGCGTCGCCCAGCGCAGCCCGGCCAGGCCCATCAGCGGGACCATCAGCAGCGTCTGGACCACCCCGGCACGGCGCTTCGTCGGCGCGATGTCCCGGCGTTCGGTGGCCTGGCCGCTCAGCGCGTCCAGCATCGCGGCCAGCGCGCCCAGCCTGGGGTGGGCGTAGATGTCGGCCACCGACACCTGCGGGTGCCGGGTGCGGATGCGGGCGACCACCTGGGCGGCGGTCAGGCTGCCGCCACCGTGGGTGAAGAAGTCCGCCTTCGGGCTGTCGACCGAGACACCGAGGATCTCGGCCCAGCCTTCGGCGAGCCACGTCTCGGTCGGGGTCAGCCCGGAAGCCTCCACTGTGGACAGTGGCCACGGGAGGGCGTTGCGGTCGACCTTGCCGGAAGTGCGGGTCGGCAGGTCGCCGACGACGGCGAGCAGCGGGACCAGCGCGGCGGGCAGGTGCTCGCGCAGGCGCGTCGCGGCCTGGTCGAGGTCGAAGCCCGCCGACGCACTCTTCCCCGCGGAGGCGGCATCCAACACAGCGCTGCCGGGGACGACGTACCCGACGAGGACCTGGTTGCCCGCCTTGGTGCGGCGGACCGCGGCGGCCGCTCCCTGCACGCCCGGCAGGGCCTGCAGCGCGGCGTCGACCTCGCCCAGCTCGATGCGGCGGCCGCCGAGCTTGACCTGCTCGTCGAGGCGGCCGAGGAACAGCAGGCCTTCCTCTTCGGCGCGGACCATGTCGCCGGAGCGGTAGGCGCGCTGCCAGCCCAGCGACGGCAGCGGCGCGAACTTCTCGGCGTCCTTGGCCGCGTCGAGGTACCGGGCCAGGCCGACACCGCCGATGACGAGCTCGCCGGTCTCGCCCATGGCGACCGGCTCGCCCTCGTCGTTGACCACGGCGAGCTGCCAGCCGGCGAGCGGCAGGCCGATCCGGACCGGGCCGTCACCGGTCAGCTGCGCGGCGCAGGCGACGACGGTGGCTTCGGTCGGGCCGTAGGTGTTCCAGACTTCGCGGCCTTCGACGGCGACGCGTTCGGCCAGCTCCGGCGGGCACGCTTCGCCGCCGAAGATGAGCAGGCGGACGTCTTCGAGCGCGTCGGCGGGCCACAGCGCGGCCAGCGTCGGCACGGTGGAGACGACGGTGATGCGCTGCGCGACCAGCCACGGGCCGAGGTCGACGCCGGTGCGGACCAGCGCGCGGGGCGCCGGGACCAGGCAGGCGCCGTGGCGCCAGGCCAGCCACATCTCTTCGCAGGAGGCGTCGAAGGCGACGCTGAGCCCGGCCAGGACGCGGTCGCCGGGGCCGATCGGCTCGTCGGGGAGGAACAGATCGGCTTCGGCGTCGACGAAGGCGGCCGCACTCGCGTGGGTGACGGCGACGCCCTTGGGCTTGCCGGTGGAGCCGGAGGTGAAGATGATCCACGCGTCGTCGCCCGGGCCGGGGGCGCCGTCGCGGCCGCCCGGCGTCGAGTGGACGTGGATCTTGCCGCGGAAGTTTCCGGGGCTTCGCCCCGGGCCGGGGGCTTCGCCACCCGGAGCCCCCGAAAAGACATCGGTCGCGACGGCGGCGACCTGGGCTTCCTCGAAGACCAGCTCGGCACGTTCGTCCGGGTCGTCGGCGTCGACCGGCACGTACGCGGCGCCGACGGACAGGGTGGCCAGGATCGCGATGTAGAGCTCGGCGGTGCCGGAGGAGATCCGGATGCCGACGCGGTCGCCGAGGCCGACGCCGTAGCCCTTGAGGCGGCGCCCGTAGGCATCGATCTCCTCGAGGAGCCGCCGGTAGGTCAGGGTGGTGGTGCCGTCGTCGATCGCGGCGGCGTTCGGGTGCCGCTCGGCGGTGGCGGCGAGGACGTCGAGGAGGGTGCGCTCGGCCGCGCCGAGACCGGACCGGAACAGGGCCCGGTCGGCGACCGGGGGAGGCGTCACCTCGGCGGCGGATCCCGTGGGTTCGATGGTGACGGTCATCGGCCACTCACCCCGGGCAGGACAAAACCATGGGCGCGCAAGCCCACCACTCACCTTTCGGGAGCCTCAACCGGGCCAGCTCTCCGATTGAGGCGCCCGCAACGACCTTTCACCATACCCCCGGATCACCAAAAGATATCCACAGGGTCACGCGAGCGTGTCGGACCTCACGATCATCGCCCTGACCAGCGTGATCCAGCTCGCATCTCGCGTGATTGAAGCCGGAATCCGCGTGATTGGGGCCGTAACTCGCGAGTTCCGGCCCCAATCACGCGAGTTACGTCCCTGATCACGCGAGTTCCGGCAAATGGCTCACCGGGATTTGGTGGACCGGGCCGCTTTTCCGCCGACCGGCCGGGCCTTCTTTTCGCGGACCCGGACGTTCACCCGGACGGGGGTGCCGGTGAAGCCGAACTGCTCGCGGAACTTGCGCTCGATGAACCGGCGGTAGCCCGCCTCGAGGAAGCCGGTGGTGAACAGCACCAGCGTCGGCGGGCGGATGCCGGCCTGGGTCGCGAACAGCACCTTCGGCTGCTTCCCGGAGCGGACCGGCGGCGGGGTGGCCGCGATCAGGTCGGACAGCCACGCGTTGAGCTGGCCGGTGGGCACCCGCTGGTCCCACGACTTCAGCGCGGTCCGCAGGGCCGGCGCGAGCTTGCGCACGGAACGGCCGGTCAGCGCCGAGATGTTGACCTTCTCCGCCCACGGGACGCGGACCAGCCCGCGGTCCAGCTCACGGACCATCGCGTGGCGGCGGTCCTCATCGACCAGGTCCCACTTGTTGAACGCCAGCACGCAGGCGCGGCCGGCCTCGACGACCATGGTCAGCACCCGCAGGTCCTGCTCGGACAGCGGCTCGGCCGCGTCCAGCAGCACGATCGCGACCTCGGCCGCGTCGATCGCGGTCTTGGTGCGCAGCGACGCGTAGTACTCGGCGCCCGCGGCGAAGTTGACCCGCTTGCGCAGGCCCGCCGTGTCGACGAACCGCCAGGTCTCGCCGTCCAGCTCGACCAGCGAGTCGACCGGGTCGACCGTGGTGCCGGCCACCGAGTCGACGACCGAGCGCTCCTCGCCGGAAAGCTTGTTGAGCAGGCTCGACTTGCCCACGTTCGGCTTGCCGACCAGCGCGACGCGCCGAGGCCCCGACGTCACGGCGCCGCCCTCGCGGGGCGACTCCGGCAGGGCCTTGAGGATGGCGTCGAGCAGGTCGCCGGAGCTGCGGCCGTGCAGCGCGCTGACCGGGTGCGGCTCGCCGAGGCCGAGCGACCACAGCGACGCGGTGTCCGCGAGCAGCCGGTCGTCGTCGACCTTGTTCGCAGCCAGCAGGACCGGCTTCTTCGAGCGGCGGAGCACCTTGGAGACGGCTTCGTCGGTGGCCGTGGCCCCGACCGAGGCGTCGATGACCAGCAGCACCGCGTCCGCGGTCTGCATGGCCAGCTCGGCCTGGGCGGCGACGGAGGCCTGCAGCCCGGTCGCGTCCGGCTCCCAGCCGCCCGTGTCGACCAGGGTGAACTTGCGGCCACCCCAGTAGGCGTCGTAGGCGACGCGGTCGCGGGTCACGCCCGGCACGTCCTGCACGACGGCTTCGCGCCGGCCGAGGATGCGGTTGACCAGCGTCGACTTGCCCACGTTGGGCCGGCCGACGACGGCGAGCACCGGCTGTGCGAGCGCGGCCTCCTCGGCCGCTTCCGCCGCCTCGATCTGCGCGTCGAGCGCGGCGAACTCGGTCTCTTCCGACCAGGTGCCGTCGACTTCGCCGACGCTGTCCAACTCTTCCATCACTACCCAATTTCCCTTATACCGCACCGAATCCGTGTTCGGCACGCCAGTCGTCCAAAGTCTTGACGAGCGCCGCGAGCTCACCGCGCAGCTCTTCGGTGCCCTGGTCGAGCCCGGTCTTCCCGGGGCCGACCTTCGGCGAGAACGGCTCGCCTACGAGGATGTCCACCCGCGGCCGGAACCGTCGTTTGCCATCGGCAGGCTTGAGCGTCCCCCGTGTCGCGACCGGGAGCACGGTCGCGCCGGAGGCCCGGACCAGCCAGGCCGCGCCGCGTTCGGCCGCGCCGACGTCCCCGCTACCGCGGGTGCCCTCGGGGAAGATCCCGACGACACCGCCGTCTTTCAGGACGCCGACCGCGGTCAGCAGCGGCTTGCGGTCGATCTCGCCGCGCTTGAGCGGGATCTGCCCGATCGCCAGCATGAACTTGCCGACGACCCCGCCGAACATCTCGGCCTTGACCAGGAACGCCGAACGCCGCGGAAGCATTCCGAAGATCAGCTGCGGCTCGATCATGGAGCTGTGGTTGGCGATCACGAGCAGCGACCCGGTGGCGGGGACGCGCTCGCGGCCGTGCACCCGGATGCGGAAGGCCGAGCGCAGATAGTACCGGGCGAAGACCCGCCCGGCGTCGTGGAGCCTGCCGACGGAGCCTTCCGGCAATCCGTCAGCGGTCATCGCGCTACCTCGGCGTTGCACCCCGCCAGCAGGCCGCGGTGGCTGGCGAGCTCGCTGAGAGCGACGATCACCTGGTCGATCGACAGTTCCGAAGTGTCGACGGGCACGGCGTCGTCGGCCGCGCGCAGCGGCGAGGCGGCACGGGTCGAGTCGAGGCGGTCGCGGCGCTCGACGCTCGCCAGGGCGTCGGCGACCGACGACTGACGCCCGGCCGCGGTGTCCTGGGTGCTGCGGCGCGACGCGCGGACGTCGGCCGAGGCGGTCAGGAAGACCTTGAGCGGCGAGTCCGGCGCGACGACGGTGCCGATGTCCCGGCCCTCGACGACGATCCCGCCGCGGTGCGCCACGACGTCGTCGATGATCTGCCGCTGCCGCGCGACCAGCAGCTCGCGCACGTGCGGGACGGCGGACACGGGCGAGACGGCCTTGGTGACCTCCGGCCCGCGGATGTCGGCGGCGACGTCCTCGCCGGCCAGGCGGATCTCGGGCCGCTCGGGGCTGGTGCCGATGCTGAACTCGGCCCGGTCGGCCAGGGCGGCGACGGCCTTCGCGTCGGCCGGGTCGACCCCGGCGCGCAGCACGGCGAGGGTGACCATCCGGTACATCGCCCCGGTGTCGAGGTAGCCGGCCCCGAGGCGCTGGGCGAGCTTGCGGGCGACGGTGGTCTTCCCGGTCCCCGACGGGCCGTCCAGCGCGACCACACCACGTAGGGCTCCCGTCACCGGCACTCTCCTCGCGTTACTCGTCCCGTTCGGCTTCGTCCCCATTCTGCCGGTCGGGGTGTGGAGGAGATCAGTCGCCCCGGGCGCCGAAGCGCGCCACCACCAGCGCGAGGCGCTCGTCACGGTGGGCCGGGGACAGCCGGTGGCCGCGATCCAGGGTCACCAGGCCGTGCAACGTGCTCCAGAACACCTCGGTCAGCGCGCCCGCGTCCTGTCCCCTCGCCGCCGGCTCGACGACCGCGAGGAGCTCCGCGAAGCACGCCTTCATCACCTCCGGGGTGTCGTCCTCGGCGAAGCGCAGCTCCGAGGCGAGCGTGAACATCGCGTCGTACAGGCCCGGTTTCGCCTCGGCGAAGGCCACATACGCCTCCACCACCCCGGCCAGGCCGCCGGGACCGGCCGCCACCAGTGTCGCGGCCAGCTCGGTGAAGCCCTCCAGGGCGGCCGCCGCCATGATCGCGTCCTTGCCGCCCGGGAAGTGGCTGTAGAGCACCGGCTGGCTGTACTCGATCAGGCCCGCGAGCCGCCGGGTGGTGACCGCGTCCCAGCCCTCCGCCTCGGCGAGCTCCCTGGCCGCGGCGACGATCCGCTGCCCTCGCTCGGTCCGGTCGCGCACACGCCGTTGCCGTTGGGTCATACGTCACATGCTAGCACTGCTAGACAAACTAGCGCCGCTAGGTTAGCGTTGCTAGCAATCCTAGCAATGCTAGAAAACTGGAGGGAAACACCATGCTCGTCACCGGCTACGTCCTCGTCGCGATCGTCTCGCTCGGGATCATCTACGTCGGCCTCAACTACCTCTTCGCACCGAAGAAGATCGCCGCGGGCTTCGGCTTCAACGAGGTTCCCGAGAACGCCGACACCTTCTTGAACGTCAAGGGCGGCCGCGACGTCGGGGCCGGTCTCGTCCCGCTGGCCCTGATGATCTACGGCGACCCGCACGCGCTGGGCTGGGTCATCCTCACCGCGGCCGTCTGGCCCGTCTTCGACATGCTGATCATCCTGCGCCACCGGGGGAAGAAGGCCATCGCCTTCGGGGTCCACGGCCTGACCGCCGCCGTGATGGCCGTCGCGGGCCTGCTCCTGCTGCTCGGCTGAAATCCCCGCGAATCGGACACCTGGGTTACGGTGGTTGGGTGAACGTCGAAGTAACTCCCCTGCCCGGCATCGGGGTCCGCAAGGACTTCGCCACCCGTACCGGCCGCCGCATCGGCGTCGTCACCCAGCGGGACGGTCACATCGAGCTGATCGTGTCCAAATCGGACGATCCCGATGCCTGCGCCGCCTCGATCCCGCTCACCGCGGACGAGGCCGGCGCGCTGGCCAACCTGCTCGGCGCGCCGCAGCTGGTCGCGCAGCTGACGGAGGAGCACCGGGACCTGCCGGGGATCAGCACCCGGCAGCTGCCGATCAAGCCGTCCGGCCCGTTCGACGGCCGGACGCTCGGCGACACCGCGATGCGCACCCGAACCGGCGTCTCGGTGGTCGCGGTGGCGCGGGCGGGGCAGGTGCACCCGTCGCCGGCCCCGGACTTCACGTTCACCGGGGGTGACCTGCTGGTCGCGGTCGGCACGAGCGAGGGACTCGAAGCCGCCGTCAAGATCCTCAAGTACGGCTGAGCGGCCGATGGACCACACCGCGCTGTCCCTGATCGAATTGGGGGCGGTCTTCTTCGTGCTGGGCGTGCTCGGGCGCCTGGCCGGCAAGATCGGCCTCTCCCCCATCCCGCTCTACCTGCTCGGCGGCCTCTGCTTCGGCCAAGGCGGGCTGATCCCGCTGACCGACATCGGCGGCTTCACGCACCTGGCCGGCGAAATCGGCGTCGTGCTGCTGCTCCTGCTGCTCGGCCTCGAGTACTCCGCGGCCGAGCTGTTCACCGGGCTGCGCCGCTCGTGGACGGCGGGCCTGCTCGACATCGTCCTCAACGCGGCTCCCGGCGCGGCCGTCGCGCTGCTGCTGGGCTGGGGCCCGGTCGGCGCGATGGTGATGGCGGGCGTCACGTACATCTCGTCGTCCGGGATCGTCGCCAAGGTGCTCGGCGACCTCGGCAGGCTCGGCAACCGCGAGACGCCGGTGGTGCTTTCGATCCTCGTGTTCGAGGACCTGGCGATGGCGCTCTACCTGCCGATCCTCACCGCGGTGCTGGGTGGCGTCTCCCTGCTCGGCGGCCTGGAGGCGGTCGGGATCTCGCTGCTGGTGATCACCGTGGTGCTGGTGGTCGCGCTCAAGTTCGGCCGGTACGTCTCGGCGGCCGTCGACAGCCCGGACCGCGAGGTGTTCCTGCTCAAGGTCCTCGGCGCGGCGCTGCTGGTGGCCGGGCTGGCGTCGGCGATGCAGGTGTCGGCGGCGGTCGGGGCGTTCCTGCTCGGCATCGCGATCTCCGGCTCGACGGCGGAGAACGCGACGCGCATGCTGGAGCCCCTGCGTGACCTGTTCGCCGCGGTGTTCTTCGTGGTCTTCGGGCTCAACACGAACCCGGCGTCGATCCCGCCGGTGCTCGGCTGGGCGATCGTGCTGGCGGTCGTGACGACGCTGACGAAGGTCGGCACGGGCTGGTGGGCCGCGCGCCGCCAGGGCATCGGGAAGATGGGCCGGGCCCGCGCCGGCGCGGCTTTGGTGGCGCGGGGCGAGTTCTCGATCGTCATCGCCGGCCTGGCGGTGGCCGCGGGCGCGGTCACCGGGGAACTGGCGGCCTTGGCCACGGCCTACGTCCTGCTGATGGCGATCCTCGGCCCGACGGCGGCCCGGGTCGTCGAGCCGATCGCCCGCGCCCTGCAACGGAAAACGGCCCCGAAGACCGCCCCCGTCGAGGCGAACTAGCGCAGGCCCGCCCGGCCCGCCGACGGCACGAACGCGCCCGTGTCAGGAGCGACGGCCGGGTGGGTCGTCGCGGCGGGTGGGATGCCCAGCAGCGGCACCGACAGCGACGTCCGCGCCAGGTCCAGCGTCACCCGGCCCGGCTGGGCGGGCCCGCGGATGAAGCTGCCGTCCGTGCCGCCGATGATCAGCGCCAGTGCGTGGCCGCGGGGCACGACGTGGTCCGTCGACGCCAGCCGGAACGTCATCGTGTACGCCGTTCCCGGCGTCAACGGCCGTTCCTGGGACAGGGACGCGTAGTTCGCCAGGTCCGCCCAGCCGCGGCTGAGGATCGTGTAGCCCACCTTCTTCACGTCCGCCGTCGCCAGGCGGTAACAAGCGTCGTCCCCGGACGCCGACGAGCCCCAGCAGGTCTCCGACGTCCCCGTCTTGATCCCCTCGCCGCTGCCCGCGAAGTTGCGGATCGTCGCCGGGCCGAGGTCCACGAGCAGGGCCGACAGCCGCGCCGACGACGTGCTCGGCGTCGCCGTCACGGTGATCGACGAGGTCCCCGAGACCTGCAGGTCGGACTGGAGAGCCCCGGTCGAGTAGGTCAGCGCGACGCTGCCCGGATCGGTCACCCAGGTGTCCTCGCCGACGCCCGGGTTGTCGGTGAACGACGCCGTGCCGGTTACCGGCGAGGTGCCCAGCCTGCCGGAGGCACCCGGTCGCAGGGTCGTCGCCACCGCACCGGCCGCCGGGTACGCGCTCTGGTCGGCCCACTGGTCGGGCTGCCGCTCGACGCTGGCCTGCGGCCCGTTCTGGACGCCGTTGTCGATCCCGAGCAGGTAGTGGTCGAACCACCGGTGCAGCAGGTCGACCCAGTCCGCGCGCCGGTAGTCGAACGGGTCGACGTGCCCGGTCTGCGACAGCCAGATCTTCTTCTCGACGTTCAGCCCGGCCCACCACTGTCCGAAGTGGATGGTCTTGACGTTGAGGTCGTTGACCCCGTGCGACAGCAGGACGCTGGCGCGCACGTTATTCGCCCTCGTGACGTAGTCCCGGTCCGCCCAGAGCGGCCCGTAGTCGCCGTTCGCGGTGGCGCCCTGCGTCAGGACCTGGTTCTGTGCCGAGCAGTTCTGCCCGCTGTTGCGGGCCTCGACCGTCTGCGCCAGGCCGGCCGGGTTGAAGCCGAAGGTGGCGCCGTCGGAGCGGTAGTAGTCGTACCAGGAGCTGATCGCCGAGATCGGAACGATGGTCTTCAGCCCGGCGACGCCGGTCGCCGCGACGCCGTTGGCGATCGTGCCGTCGTAGGACTTGCCGATCATCCCGACGTTCCCGGTGCTCCAGCTCGCGGTCACCGCGCTGCCGCCGGTCTTCGCGGTGTAGCCGGTCGCGCGGCCGTTCAGCCAGTCGACGACCTTGCGGGCCGAACCGACGTCCGAGGCGCCGCCGACGTCCGCGCAGCCGGCCGACCGGTTCGTCCCGGCCAGGTCGACGAGCACCACGGCGTAGCCCCGCGGCACGAAGTAGTTGTCGTAGAACAGCGGGAACTTCACCGGTTTCCCGGCGCTGTCGTAGGACTTCAGCTCGCTCTCGTTGCCGCGCCCGCAGCACGAGTAGTACGGGCTGGCATCCATGATCACCGGAACGCGTGCAGCCGCTTCGCCCGGCCGGATGATGTCGGCGGCGACTCGATCGGGCCGGCCGTCGCCGTCGCCGTCGCGGCCGATGTCGACCCAGACGGTTTCGCGGACCGCCTTCGCGTAGTCGTAGACCGGTTCGCTCCCCGCGGGCGCCGCGGCGGCCGGAGCCACCGCGCCGGACAGGAGCACCGCGAGGACCCCGCACACCACTCCGAGTCGCATGCCGGTCACGCTAGCGAGCCGGGGTCGTGGCCTGCTACGGCGGAAAGTCGGGCGTACGTTGGGGAATCGTGACCGGATCCCTGCCCGCGGTGAGCCGCACCGCCATCGGTGTCGCCGCTCTGCGCGCCTACGAAAGCGGCCGCCCGGACCGCCTGTTCGACGACCCGTACGCGGCCGCGTTCTTCGAGGCGGGCCGTTCCGCGCTGCCCGACACCTCCCCCGAGGGGCCGCAGGCCGGGCTCGGCGCGCTGTTCTACCCGCAGGTCGTGATCCGCACCCGGTTCTACGACGACCAATTGCTCGGCGCCGGCTGCGCCCAGGTCGTGCTGCTCGCGGCCGGGCTGGACACGCGGGCGTTCCGGCTCGCCTGGCCGGACGGCATGCGGCTGTTCGAGGTGGACCTGCCGGAGGTGCTGGCGTTCAAGGACGAGGTGCTCGCCGGGCAGGGCGCCGAACCGGCGTGCGCCCGGGTCGTCGTGCCTGCCGACCTGCGCGAGGACTGGGCCACCGCGTTGCGCGGCGCCGGGTTCGACCCGGCCGTGCCGAGCGCGTGGCTGGCCGAGGGCCTGCTGATGTACCTGACCCCCGAGGAGGCCGAGCGGCTGCTGACCACCGTCGGCGAGCTGGCCGCGCCGGGCAGCCGGATCGCGTTCGAGCACCGGCCGGGCACCCCGCCGGGGAGCCTGATCGCCCGCGCGAAGGCGGCCGCGGGCGGCGAGCACGTCACGGACCTGTGGCGCGGCGGGCTCGGCGGCCGGGCACCGGAGTGGCTGGCCGCCCACGGCTGGGAGCCGTCGACGGTCACCCGCGCCGAGCTCGCCGCCGCCTACGGCCGCCCCTCGGACGACGACGCGACCGCCGGCGGCTTCGTCACCGCGGTGCGGTGACGAAGCTCGAAAAGCGCGAGTGTCAGAGCTCCACGTTGCGGTAGAGCGCGCCGACCTCGCCCTTCGTCAGCCGCCGGATCGAGCCGACGCGCTGGTTGCCGAGCTGGACGTCGCCGACCGCGGTGCGCACCAGCTTGAGCACCGGGTGGCCGGTGTCCTTGAGCAGGCGGCGCACGATGTGCTTCTTGCCCTCGTGGATGACCAGCTCCACCAGGGACTTGCCGGAGTGCATGTCCTTGACACGGAACTGGTCGACCTTGACGATGCCGTCCGGCAGCTCCCAGCCCTTGCGCAGCTCCTTGCCGAGCCCGCGCGGCACGAGGCCGTCGACCTCGGCGAGGTAGGTCTTGAGCACCCGGTACGACGGGTGCATCAGCCGGTGTCCGAGGTCGCCGTCGTTGGTCAGCAGCAGCAGGCCCTCGGTGTTTTCGTCGAGCCGGCCGACGTGCACGACGCCGGGCGTCTCCTCGTAGCGGCCGCGCAGGTAGTCGCCCACGCACGGGCGGCCGCGGTCGTCCGACATCGTCGAGTGCACGCCCTTGGGCTTGTTCAGGGCGAGGTAGATCAGGTCGTCGCGCAGGTTCACACGGGTGCCGTCGACGTGGATGATCGCGGCTTCCGGGTCGACGCGGCGGCCCAGCTCGGTGACGACCTCGCCGTCCACCTCGACCCGGCCGGCGACGATCAGGTCCTCCGCCGCGCGCCGCGAGGCGACGCCGGCCTGCGAGAGCACCTTCTGCAGCCGGACGCCGTCGGGGTGTTCACTGGATGTCATCGATGGTGTCCACTTCGGGTAGCAACGGAGCGATGGCGGGCAGGTCGTTCAGCGACGACAGCCCCAGTCGCTCCAGGAACAGTTCGGTCGTCACGTACAGCGTGCCGGTCGTCTCGGGGTCGGTCCCCATCTCTTCGATGAGGCCGCGCGCGAGCAGCGTCCGGATCACGCCGTCCACGTTCACGCCGCGCACCGCGGCGACCCTGGCCCGGGTCACCGGCTGCCGGTACGCGATCACGGCGAGGCTCTCCAGCGCGGCCCTGGTCAGCTTCGACCGCTGGCCGTCCAGCAGGAGCTTCTCCACGAACGGGGCATAGACGTCCCTAGTGTAGAACCGCCACCCTTCGCCGACGCGCCGCAGGTCGATCCCGGACGCCCGGTCGGTGAACTTCTGCGCCATGGTCCGCAGGGCGACGACGATCCGCGACTTGGGCTGGCCGAGGGTATCGGCCAGGAGTTCTTCACCGGCGGGCGAGTCGACGATCAGCAGCAGCGCTTCGAGAGCGGCTTCGAGAGTCTCGTCGGAGGTGACGTCCGGCATGGCATCGGCATCCCCGGCGGCGACCAGGCCGGACGCGGGATCAGCCGGGGCGGGTTCAGCTGCTTCGGCGGGCTCGGGGGCGGTTTCCTCGACCGGCACCTCCGGCTCGGCGGCGGTCTCGACGACCGGCACCTCCGGCTCGGCCGCGGCCTCCTCGACCGGCACCTCCGCCCCAGCAGCGGTCTCGGCGAGCGGCACCTCCGCCTCAGCCGCAGCCACCTCGGCAGACACCTCCGCCTCGGTCAGCGGCTCCACCGGGTCGCCGTCCTCGGTCACCGGCTCGCCGGACAGGGCTTCGTCCAGGGCCAGCTCCGCCGCGGCCTCCTCCGGCTCGCCCGTGGGCGGCTCCGGTGCCTCCGGCGTCTCGGCCACTTCGTCGTTCTCGGGGTTCACCCGTACTCCTCTTCGTCTCCGGCGGTGCGGTCCAGCTCGGCCGCCGCGGAGGCTTCTTCCTTCGAGCCGCCCGTCCAGCGGACGTGCAGCTCCGCCAGTGCCTCGCTCTGCTCGAACTGGACCGTCGCCTCGCGGTAGAGCTCCAGCAGCGCCAGGAAGCGCGCCACGATCTCCACCGTGTGCTCGCAGTCGTCGACCAGCTCGCCGAACGTGGCCTGACCGCGTTCGGCCAGCATCACCCGCAGGATCGCCGCGTGCTCGCGCACCGAGATGCGGCCCATGTGGATGTGCGCGGTGGACACCGTCGGCGGCGGCTTCGGCCGGAACACCGCCACCGCGATGTCGGCGAACTTCTCCGGCGTCACGCCCAGCATGACCTCGGGCAGCAGCCCGACGAACCGCTCCTCCAGCGCCACCGACCGCGGGTAGCGCCGCAGCGCGCCCTGCTCCAGCTCACCGAACAGCGCCGCCACCTGCTTGTACGCGCGGTACTGCAGGATCCGCGCGAAGAGCAGGTCACGAGCCTCGAGCAGAGCGAGGTCGTCCTCGTTCTCCACCTCGGCCGACGGCAGCAGCCGCGCGGCCTTGAGGTCGAGCAGGGTCGCCGCGATGACGAGGAACTCCGTGGTCTCGTCGAGGTTCCAGTCGGTGCCCAGCGCACGCGTGTAGGCGATGAAGTCGTCGGTGACCGTGTGCAGCGCCACCTCGGTGACGTCGAGCCGGTGCTGCGAGATCAGCTGCAGCAGCAGGTCGAACGGACCCTCGAAGTTCGCCAGCCGCACCTTGAACTTCGACGTGCTCAGTTCTTCGGTGTTGACGCCTTCGGGGATCATCCCGCCGTGCACCGTCTGGTGCTCTTCGGGTGCCTGTTCCTCCGGAGCCGGTGTCGGCTCGTCCATCAGCCCTCGGTTTCGCCGCCGTCTGAGCCGACCACCCGCAGCCGCTGCACCAGCACCGACTCCTCGCCGTTCTGGTCGAAGTCGGCCAGCAGCACCGCGACGGCCTCGCGGACCAGCCGGCCGCGGTCGACGACCAGGTCGTGCTTCGCGCGCAGCGTCAGCCGGGCCTGCTCCATGGCGACGAGCTCGTCGCCGGAGACGTACACGGTGATCTTCGCGTCGTGCTTGGTCCGGCCGGACCCGTGCGGGGCCGCGCTGCGGGCGAGCTGTTCCGTCCGGCCGTTGCCCGCGGGCTTGGCCGGCTCGGCGGGCTCGGGCGGCGCCTGGGGCGGGAGGTCGAGGGCGGGGCTGGAGGTGAGGCGGAAGAGTTCCGACGCTCCGGGCAGGGAGGCGCGCCTGCTCACCGAGCGATCACCTCGCGGGCCAGCTGACGGTACGCCGCCGCGCCGGCCGACTTGGGCGCCCAGGTCGTGATCGGCTCACCCGCGACCGTCGTCTCGGGGAACCGCACGGTGCGGTTGATGACCGTGTCGAACACGGTCTCGCCGAATGCCTCCACCACGCGAGCCATGACCTCCTTCGAATGCAGGGTTCTCGGGTCGTACATGGTGGCGAGAATCCCGACTATGTCCAGTTTGGGGTTGAGGCGTTCCTGGACCTTCTCGATGGTGTCGATCAGGAGGGCGACGCCTCGCAGACTGAAGAACTCGCACTCCAGCGGGATGATCACGCCGTCCGCGGCGGTCAGCGCGTTCACCGTGAGCAAGCCGAGCGAGGGCTGGCAGTCGACAAGAACATAGTCGTAGTCGTTCATGACCGGACGCAGGACCCGTAACAACGTGTGCTCGCGCCCTACCTCCGCGACGAGCTGGACCTCCGCCGCGGACAGGTCGATGTTGCTCGGCAGCAGGTCAACGCCGTCGACACGGGTTTTCATCAGCACGTCGGTGGCGCTGACCGAGCGCTCCATGATGGCGTTGTACACCGTCTGGTCCAGCTCGTGCGGCTGGATGCCGAGGCCGACGGCGAGCGCGCCCTGCGGGTCGAAGTCGACGAGCAGCACCTTGCGGCCGTACTCGGCGAGGGCGGCGCCCAGGTTGATGGTCGACGTCGTCTTGCCGACGCCGCCCTTCTGGTTGCACATCGCCATGATCTTGGCCGGGCCGTGCTTGTCCAGCGGCGCCGGATCGGGGTGCTCGCGGATCGGGCGGCCGGTCGGGCCGATGCCCTCGAGCTTGACCTTCTTGCCGTTGCGCTCCTGCTGTTCGTCGCCTTCGTGGATCGCGGGCGTGGCGATGGTGACCTGGCTGAGGTTCGCCGCCGCCGACCCGGCGGACTCGGCCGGTACGGCCGGCTGGTTCGGTGTCGACATGGCGCGAAAGCTCCTTGTTCGTCAGCGTCGCCGCAGCCTATGTCCGGAGTCGGAGCCCCGGCAAAGCAACGCGCCGGACCCGAGGGGGCAATGTCACTCGACTGTCGGTGCAGGCTGGCAAGGCTGTCGGCCGTTTCTACGGCCGTCTAGCCCAACGCTCGCGGGTGCGCCGTCGCGTAGACCTCGCGCAAGGTGTTGACCGTGACCAGCGTGTACACCTGGGTCGTCGTCACCGACGCGTGGCCGAGCAGTTCCTGGACGACGCGGACGTCGGCGCCGCCTTCGAGCAGGTGCGTGGCGAAGGAGTGGCGGAGCGTGTGCGGCGAGACGACGGCGGTGATGCCCGCCCGTCCGGCGGTGTCCTTGAGGACCTGCCACGCGCTCTGCCGCGACAGCCGGCTGCCGCGGGCGTTGAGGAACAGCGCCGCCGTCCCCCGGCCGTGCACCGCGAGCGCCGGCCGGGCGCGGACGGTGTAGGCGTGCAGCGCGGCGAGCGCGGGACGGCCGATCGGCACCAGCCGCTGCTTGCCGCCCTTGCCGTCGAGCAGCACGGTGCGCTCGGCGGGGTCGACGTCGTCGATGTCCAGGCCGACCGCCTCGGAGATCCGCGCCCCGGTGGAGTAGAGCAGCTCCAGCAGCGCCCGGTCGCGCAGCGGGCGCTCGCCGTCCGGGGGCGGGGTCTCGAGCAGCCGCAGCACGTCGTCGACCGGCAGCGCCTTGGGCAGCCGCTTCGCCGGCGTCGGCGGCCGGACTTCGCGGGCCGGGTTGTGCTCGGTGAGGCCCTCGGCGTGCGCGAACTTGTGCAGGCCCCGCACGGCGACCAGGGCCCGGGCAGCCGACGAAGCGGCCAGGGGCTGGTGCTCGTCGTCGCCCTCGCGCAGGGCGGCACCGAAGGCCGTGACGTGCGCGGCCGCGATGTCGGCGATCTTCGCGACGCCCAGGCCGTCCAGGTGCGCGGCGTACCGGCGCAGGTCGCGGGCGTAGCTGTCCAGGGTGTTGCGGGCGGTCCCGCGTTCGACGACCAGGTGGTCGAGGTAGGCGGCGATCACGTCGGCCGTGCTGTGCGGGCTGGAGGCCACGCCGTCACCTTAGGCCGCCGGGCGGTCGTGACCCGGGAGAAACCCCGTTCTCAGCCGCACGCGGTTACCGTGGATTCATGGAGTCCGACGAGCTCCGCATCGGCACGGCCGAGCGCGAGGAAGCGGCGAGGCTGCTCGCCGACCACTTCGGCATGGGCCGCATCACGCCGGACGAGTACGAGACCCGGGTGACGGACGCCTACGCGGCGGCCACCCTCGGTGATCTCCGGCCGCTGTTCCGCGACCTGCCGCAGCCGCACCCGGGCTTCTTCGGGCCACCGCCGGCACCGATGTACCCGCAGACCACCACGCAGCTGCCGGTGTACGGGCCGGACCTGTACCCGCCACCGGCCCCGGTGCCGTACGCACCGCCGATGCCGGTGCCGTACTCGTACCGGTCGAAAACGGTGGCCGGGGTGCTGCAAATCGTGCTGCCCTTCGGCGTCGGCCGGTTCTACACCGGCCAGGTCGGCCTCGGCCTGCTGCAGCTGTTCGTCTGCATGATCACCTTCGGCTTCGGCGCGATCTGGCCGATCATCGACGGCATCGTGCTGCTGGCCAACGGCGGCATGGACGCCGAAGGCCGCCCGCTGCGCCCCTGAGTCAGGGGCGCAGCGGAGCAGCTCAGGCTTGCTTGCGCTTGGCGAACGCCGTCGGGCGGTCCTCCCACGGGGCGTCGGCCGGACGCGGTGAGGCCACGCCGGTGAGCACCGCGTGGGTGGCCAGCACGCCGGAGACGGTGGCGCCGTTGAGCAGTTCGCCCGCCAGGGCCATCCGGACCGCCTCGGCGAGCGGGAACTTGCGGATGACCAGGTCCGCCTCCTCCTCGCCGAGCACGTCGCGGTCCACATCGGACAGCCCACGGGCCAGGAACACCCGCACGACCTCGTCGGTGAAGCCCGGCGACGCCGCGACGTCGACCAGAGTCACCCAGTCCGACGCGGCCAGGCCGACCTCTTCGACGAGCTCCCGGCGAGCCGTGCCCACCGGGTCCTCGCCGAGGTGGTCGATCAGGCCCGCGGGCAGCTCCCACAGCCGGTGCCCGATCGGGTGCCGGTACTGGTGGATGAGCGTGACCTGCTGCTCCTCGTCCAGCGCGACGATCGCCACCGCACCGAGGTGCTCGATCACCTCGCGGACCGCGGTGTCCCCGCCCGGCATCACGACGTCGTCGATGCGCAGGCCGACGACACGTCCGATGTGGACGTCCCGGCTGGACGCGACGCTGAACTCGTGCTCGCCCGGCGCGGTCACCGGGCCGCCACGGAGGCTTCGGGCAGCTCGACCGGCAGCCGCTCGGCGACCTTGCGGTCCACGACGGCCTTGACGAACGCGCTGAACAGCGGGTGCGGCCGGGTCGGGCGGCTCTTGAGCTCGGGGTGCGCCTGCGTGCCGACGAAGAACGGGTGCACCTCGGCGGGCAGCTCGACGAACTCGACCAGGCGGTCGTCCGGCGACGTGCCGGAGAAGACCAGGCCGGCGTCCGAGAGCTGCTTGCGGTAGGCGTTGTTCACCTCGTAGCGGTGCCGGTGGCGCTCGGACACCTCGGTGGTGCCGTAGGCCTTCGCGACCTGCGAACCCGCCTTGAGCTTCGCCGGGTACGCGCCGAGCCGCATCGTGCCGCCCATGTCCCGCTCCCCCGCGACGACGTCGCGCTGGTCGGCCATGGTCGAGATCACCGGGTGCTGGGTGTTCTCGTCGAACTCCGACGACCCGGCGTCGGTGATGCCGGCCAGGTGCCGGGCCGCCTCGATGACCATGCACTGCAGGCCGAGGCACAGGCCGAGCAGCGGGACACCGCGGGTGCGGGCGTACTCGATCGCGCCGACCTTGCCCTCGATGCCGCGGATGCCGAACCCGCCCGGGATCAGCACACCGTCCACATCGGACAGCACGGAAGCGGCCCCGGACGCGGTCTGCGCGTCGTCGGAGGCGACCCAGACGATCTCGACCTTCGCGCGGTGGGCGAACCCGCCCGCACGCAGCGCCTCGGTGACCGAGAGGTAGGCGTCGGGCAGGTCGATGTACTTGCCGACGACCGCGATCCGCACGACCTCGTTCGGGTTGTGCACCCGGTCGAGCAGGTCGCCCCACACCGTCCAGTCCACGTCGCGGAACGGCAGCCCGAGGCGGCGGACGACGTAGGCGTCCAGCGCCTCGCGGTGCAGCACCTTCGGGATGTCGTAGATCGACCGCGCGTCCGGGCAGGCGATGACGGCCTCGGTGTCGACGTCGCACATCAGGCCGATCTTGCGCTTGAGGTCCTCCGGGATCTCCCGGTCGGCCCGGCAGACCAGCGCGTCGGGCTGGATACCGATGTTGCGCAGCGCCGCGACCGAGTGCTGGGTCGGCTTCGTCTTGAGCTCGCCCGACGGCGCCAGGTACGGCACCAGCGAGACGTGCAGGAAGAAGCAGTGGTCACGGCCGACGTCGTGGCGGACCTGGCGGCAGGCCTCCAGGAACGGCAGGGACTCGATGTCGCCGACCGTGCCGCCGACCTCGGTGATGACGACGTCCGGCGACTGGCCGGCCTCGTCCGGTTCGGCGGCCGCGGTGATCCGGGCCTTGATCTCGTCGGTGATGTGCGGAATGACCTGCACGGTGTCGCCGAGGTACTCGCCGCGGCGCTCCTTGGCGATCACCTCGGAGTAGACCTGGCCGGTGGTGACGTTGGCCTTGCCGTCGAGGTCGCGGTCGAGGAACCGCTCGTAGTGGCCGATGTCGAGGTCGGTCTCGGCGCCGTCGTCGGTGACGAACACCTCACCGTGCTGGAACGGGTTCATCGTCCCGGGGTCGACGTTGAGATAGGGGTCGAGCTTCTGCATCGTGACGCGAAGCCCGCGTGCGGTAAGGAGCTGACCCAGGCTGGAAGCCGTGAGTCCCTTACCCAGAGAGGAGGCAACGCCTCCGGTGACAAAAACGTACTTGGTTGCCCGTGACTGAAGTCCCACGGGCCGCCAGCATATCCCACTGCTGCGGATCCGCGCGCTGTGACATGCCCGAGACGCCGGATCCGGCCGCGGCCACCCGTGCGGGTGAGGTCAGGCCGCGACCTTCAGCCGGGGCCGGCCGGTGAGCGCCCGGCTCCCGGGCAGCCGCCGCAGGACCTCCACGATCAGGATGGTCAGGACGATGGTCCCGCCGTAGATGATCACGCTCAGCCACGGCGCGCCGAACCGCTCCGCGACGTGCGGGATCGCCGGCCCGAGCAGCGCCAGGGCGAGCGGGTGCACCAGGAAGATGCTGAACGACCGGTTCGCCGCCCACGAGACCACCCGGGCCCCGCGGCTGCCTTCCCGGCGGCGCGCCGCCCACCTCGTCGCCAGCGCGTAGATCGCGGCGATGACGGTGAGGAACCACGGGATCAGGTACGGCTGGAACGGGTCGCTGGCCACCTGCGGAAAAGTTCCACTGTGGACAGTGTGGAAGTAGAACCACTCGGTGCCGCCCAGCACCGCCACGAACGCGCCGCCGAGCAGCAGCCGGTGCCGCCCCGCCCAGGCGTGCACGGTCTCGAAGTGCATGGCCACCACGGCGCCGAACAGCGTGTAGAACTGGTACGGCAGGATCGTGCCGTACAGGTGGGTGATCGTCTCGTAGCTCACGCCGAGCGGCTGGTAGGTCATGAACAGCGTGACGCCGACCTGCACTAGCCCGCTGCCGAGCAGCAGCCACTTGTGCTTGCCCTCGGTCGCCCGCAGCAGCTTCATCAGCGCCGGGAACAGCAGGTAGACCTGCATCGTCACGAGCAGGAAGTACAGGTGGTACCAGGCGCCGCCGGTGACGAGGTCCTTGAGCAGCAGGCGCATCGACGCTTCGAGCGAGCCCGGCTGCTGCTCCCCGGTCACCAGGCCGTACGCCCAGAAGAACATCGACCACGCGAGGTAGGGCGTGGCGACCAGCGGGAGCCGCCGTCGCCAGAAGTCACCCGCGGTGAACTCGCGGCGGCGGTTCTGGAACACCAGCACGAACCCGGTGAGCGCGAAGAAGGCTTCCCGGGTGAAGTGCAGCGGCGTCTCGACGGCGTTGGCGCCGACGTCCTGCGCGAAGTTCGTCGCGCCCACCACGTGGATGAGGATGACGCAGGCGAACGTGATCAACCGGAAGAGGTCGATCTGATGGAGGTAGGGCGCTTTGCCGCCCGGTCTCGTAGCGTGGGCGGGGGCCTCGAGCGTGGCCTGGGCAGTGGTCATCGTGCCGCCGATCCGGCACCGTCGTCGGCGTGGTTCACGTTGTCAGACTTGCCACCCATTCTGTGAATTTCCCATGAAGCCGCTGGGAAGCGCCTGTTGAGCGGGTAGTTCCGGGCTGTCGGATATGCCACTCCCGCTCAAGGAGCGAGGGCCCCGCGATCATGTTAACGCGTGAGCTGTCCGGTACGCAGCGTGACCTTCGTCATCAAGCTGTGACCTGCGGAAAGAGCGACCTCAGCGTGACGTCCCGATTGACTCGCACGTGCTCCACCGCGGACGCCTTGGCACGCTCCGCGTCGCCCGACGCGATGGCCTCGTAGAGCCGGCGGTGCTCGTCGAGCAGCTCGGCCCAGTGCTCGTTCTGGCTCGTGAGCCAGCGGAGCCTGCCCTGCAGCGGCTGGAGCATCGTGGTGAGCAGCGCGTTGCCCGCCATGGCGACGATCTCGTCGTGGAAGCGCGAGTTGAGCACGGTGATCCGGGCCGCGTCCCCGCGGGTGGTCGCGCGGGCGGCGTCGGCGAGCGTGCGCTCGAGCCGCTTCAGCTCCGCCGCGCCCGCTCGTTCCGCGGCGCGCCCGGCCGCGAGCCCTTCCAGGGCCTCGCGCACGTCGAACAGCTCCTCGACGTCGACCCGCGCCAGCTGCCGGACGACGATCCGGCGCGCCGACTGCTCGACCAGGAACCCTTCCGCCTCCAGGCTGCGGATGGCTTCGCGGACCGGCACCCGGGAGACGCCGAGGTCCTCGGCCAGCTCGCGCTCGACCAGCCGGTCGCCCGGGCGGAGCCGGCCGGTCAGGATCCGTTCGCGCAGCTCGTCGCGCACCCGCTGCCGCGTGGCCGCGAGGGGTTGCCGCTCGTTCACCGCGCTCCTCCCTCAACACCGGCGTAACCGGCCGTAACAGGAGTTTATCGGCGAGAGGGTTGACTCGGGCGGACGCTGGGGTGATATTTGGGATTCCAAAGTTTGGTATCCCAAATCGCCGTCCCTGCACGTCGATCGGAGGACCATCATGACCGCCGCCCCGCTCACCGAACCTTCGCACGAGACGACCACCCCGCCGGACCCCCGGCTCTGGAACGAAGACCTCGCCCCCGCGAAAGAACGCCGGTGGAAGGTCTACGACATCTTCGCGCTGTGGATGTCCGACGTGCACAACCTCGGCAACTACACCTTCGCGGCCGGTCTGTTCGTGCTCGGGCTGTCGGCGTGGCAGGTGTTCACCGCGCTGCTGTTCGGGTTCGTCATCATCTACGCCGGGATGAACCTGATGGGCCGGATCGGCCAGCGCACCGGCGTGCCGTTCCCGGTCGTGGCGCGGATCAGCTTCGGCACGTTCGGCGCCAACCTGCCCGCGCTGATCCGGGCGGTCATCGCGATCTTCTGGTACGGCATCCAGACCTACCTCGCCAGCGTGGCCATCACGCTGCTCGTGCTCGCCATCGACCCGGGCCTGAAACCCCTGACCGAACACGGTTTCCTCGGCCTGCACGCCCTCGGCTGGATCTGCTTCGTCGCGCTGTGGGCGGTCCAGGCGCTGATCCTCACCCGCGGCATGGAGTCGGTGCGCAAGTTCCAGGACTGGTGCGGCCCGGCGATCTGGGTCGTGATGATCGCGCTCGCGGTCTGGATCCTCGCCGCCGGGCACTGGAACATCTCCTTCACCAGCAGCCCGAAGCAGCTGTCCACCGGCGAGCAGATCCGGCAGTGGTTCGGCGCGGCCGGGCTCATCCTGGCCACCTACGGCACGCTCATGCTCAACTTCTGCGACTTCTCGCGGTTCGCCCCGGACCAGAAGACCGTGCGGCGCGGCAACTTCTGGGGCCTGCCGATCAACTCGACGGCGTTCGCGCTGCTGTCGGTGGTCGTCACCGCGGGCAGCATGCAGGTGTTCGGCGAGGCGATCACCGACCCGGCCGAGCTGCTGTCCAAGGTGCACAACACGCCGGTGCTCATCGTCGGCGCGCTGACGTTCGCGGTGGCGACCATGGGCGTCAACATCGTCGCCAACTTCGTCTCCCCGGCCTACGACCTGGCCAACATCTGGCCGAAGCGGATCAGCTTCACCGTCGGCGGGATGATCAGCGCGGTCGCGGCCCTGTGCGTGCTGCCGTGGAAGCTGTACTCCTCGCCGGCGGTGGTCAACTACTTCCTCGGCGGGCTCGGCGCGTTCCTCGGCCCGCTGTTCGGGATCATGATCGTCGACTACTACCTGATCCGGCGCGGCAAGGTCGACGTCGCCCAGCTGTTCGTCGACGGCGGGATCTACCCGCGCGTCAACCCGCGGGCGCTGGTGACGTTCTTCCCGACGGCCGCGTTGTCCGCCGTCATCGCGCTGGTGCCGTTCTTCGCGCCGGCCGCGCCGTACTCGTGGTTCATCGGCACGGCGTCGTCGGCTGCGTTGTACTTCGCGGTGTCCAGGAAGCATCGATGAGGATCGTCGTCACCAACTGCAACACCACCGAGGCGATGACCAAGGAGATCGAAGCCGGGGCCCGCGCGGCCGCGAGCCCCGGCACCGAGATCCTCGCCCGGACGCCACGCTGGGGCCCGGAGTCCGCCGAAGGCTGGCTGGACAGCTTCCTGTCCGCCGCGGCCGTGCTGGACCTGCTGCGGGGCCTGGACGAACCGTTCGACGCCGTCGTGGGGGGGGGGGGGGGGGGGGCCGGGCCCCCGCGGGCGCCCGCGCCGGGGGGGCGGCCCCGCGGGGCGCAACAACCACGCCCCCCCCCCCCCGCCCC
>NZ_JBHVXZ010000063.1:45324-58345 GCF_042881395.1 Amycolatopsis sp. NPDC058278
CGTGGGGTGGGTGTTGTGTTGGTGTGTGTGCGTTGTGGTTGTGTTTCGCCGTGGTGTGCGCGCGGGGGTTGCTCGCCCGGGGGGGCGCACGCACGGCCGCGAGGGCGCGCGCGAGCTGCTGGACGTCCCGGTCGTCGACATCACCGAGGCCGCCGCGCACCTGGCCTGCCTGCTCGGCCGCCGCTACGGCGTGGTGACCACTTTGGACCGGACGTGCGGGCTGATCGAGGACAGCCTGCACGCCGCCGGGGTCGCGCAGAACTGCGTGACGGTCACCGGCGCCGGGCTCGGCGTGCTGGAGCTGACCGACGGACGCCGGACCGAGTCGGCGTTGCTCACCGCCGGCCGCCGCGCGCGGGACGCCGGGGCTGAGGTGCTGGTGCTCGGCTGCGCGGGGATGACCGGGCTGGACCGGAAGATCGCGACGATGCTGGACATTCCCGTCATCGACGGCGTCGCGGCCGCCGTCCGGCTCGCAGAGTCGCTGGTGGCGCTCGGGCTCAAGACGAGCCGCACGGGGTCCTACGCTAAGCCACTGGACAAGCGCCGCACCTGGCCTGATTGACACCCGCCGCTCCGCCCGGTCAGAATCCTTTCAGCCGTACCGCCGCCCGGTGACGAGTGGGGATTTTGACGTCCCCGAAAGGGCGGTCGAAGTGCGAAGGGTTTTGGGCGCACTGGCGTTGTCGGTGAGCGTGGTCCTGGTCCCGGTGAGCGGGACGGCGGTGGCCGCGTCCCCGCCGCACACCGTCCTCACCGACGGCGCCAAGCTCGCGAACGTCAAGCAAGCGATCCGCAGTGGCCACGCGACCAAGGCCCAGCGCGACGCGCTGAAAGCGGTGCTGGACAAGGCGAACACCGCGCTCACGGCCGGGCCGTGGTCGGTCGTGGACAAGCCGTCCGCACCGCCGAGCGGCGACAAGCACGACTACACGAGCCAAGCGCCCTACTGGTGGGCGAGCCGGCCGAAGACGCCGGAGAACCCGCAGGGCTGCCCGTACGTCAGCAAGGACGGCCAGCGCAACCCGGAGGCCGACGCGATCACCGACCACACCTACCGGATGTGGGCCTGGGACGCGATGTACTACCTCTCGCTGGCCTGGTACTACACCGGTGACGCGAAGTACGCGAAGCGGGCGGCGCTGGACATCCGGACGTGGTTCCTCGACCCGGCCACCCGGATGAACCCGAACATGACGTACTCGCAGATCGTGCCGTGCCGCGACACCGTCAGCGGCACCGGGATCATCGACTCCACCCAGTCGTTCAGCCAGCTGATGGACGCGTTCGCGCTCCTCGACGGCGGTGCGCCGGGCTGGACCGGGACGGACCGCTCCCGGATCAAGGCCTGGCTGACGCGGTACCTGAGCTGGATGCAGACCAGCCCGCAGGCCAAGCTGGAACTGGCCGCCACCAACAACCACGGCACCTTCCTCGACATGCAGAACGCGACGATCTCGGCGTACCTGGGCAAGCGTTCCGAGGCGAAGAAGATCGTGCTCGACGCGGAGCAGAAGCGCTTCCCGGTGCAGTTCGCCGCCGACGGCAGCCAGCCGCTCGAGCTCTCGCGCACGATGTCGTGGCACTACGTCAACTTCAACCTGACGGCGTGGGGCCGGCTGGCGGAGGTCGGCAAGAACCTGGGCGTCGACGTCTGGAAGTACCGGGCGGCGAACGGCGTGACGCTGCGGAAGGTCGTCGACCAGCTGATCCCGGCCGCGCTGCACGGCGCGCCGGCGTGGCCGCACCAGCAGATCGGCGTGTTCGACCAGTCGATCGCGGCGGACATCTTCCACGCGGCGGCCGAGGAAGCCCACGACGCGGACGCGGCGGCGGCGCTCAAGCAGATGCCGTTGCCGGCGGGCGGCGACACGTGGCCGGTGCGGGTGTCCTGCTTCCCGCTCGACCCGCCCCTCAAGTAAGTGCAGTGGCCGGGGTCAGTTCCCGGCCGGTGCGGTGACACCCGGTGCCGGGGCCTGCGCGTTGCCCGCCACGCCGTAGCGGCCCGCGCCGCCGTCGAGCTGTTCCTTCATCGCGAGCACCGTGCTCACCCGGCCCGCCGAGGTGTCCGCGTTGTCCACTGTGGACAGGATCGACGTCGCCGCGGTGTCCGCCCGGACCACGCCCAGCGCGCCGGTGCCGTCCGCGGAACCGGCGTCGCCCGCCAGGACCGCGCCCGCGCCGCCGCGGTCGAGCTGCGTCGCGAACCGGGCGATCGTCGCCGCGCGGTCGCCGGCACCGTCGCCGGTCGCCTGGGCGCCCGTGAGCACGATCGCCAGCTGCGCCGGCTTGGCGTCCTGGCTCGCCTTGACGAACCCGCCGTCGGTGAGGCCGCTCAACGCGGCCGCCAGCTCCTCGCCCGACGACTGCGGTTTCGCCGTCGTCTTGTCCAGCAGCAGCACCGAACCGAGCAGCGCGCCGGCGAGCGTGCCCGAGTCGCCCGCGGTCGGGAACTTCGAACCGGCCGGCTGCAGCCGCGTGACGACGTCGCGGAGCTGGTCGGACTTCCCGGGGTCGGCGAACGCCGACGTCAGCTGCACCTCGCCGGTCACCGAAGCCCCGGCCTGGCCGATCAGCTGCTTGAGCGCGTCCCGGTCGGCCGGGCGCGCGTCTTCGGTGGTCACCAGCACCACCGACCGCTTGTCGAGCACGCCGGCGACGACCTTCGGGCCCATCGAGCCGGCGAAGGCGTCGGCGTCGGTCAGCCGGGCGTTGAGCGCGTTGCGCTGCGCCTCCAGGTCGGCGACCTGGCTGCCGAGGTCCTTCTTCTCCCCCGCCAGCCCGGACAGCAGCGTGCCGTTGAGCGCCGTGGAGCCGAGCACGACGCCGACGGCCAGCGCGAGGAAGCAGGCGGCGATGGAAACTACGTGGTAGCGCAGCGAAATCACGTGAACAATCCCTTGACCCAGGCGAAGAGCGAATTCCAGGTGTGCCGGAGCCAGTCGAGGTAGACCGAGCCCACATCGGACACCAGCAGCGCCGCGGCGACCACCACCACGGCGGCGAGGACGAGCAGGACGACCGCGCCGATCGACACCCGGTTGCGGTGCAGCGTCGCCACCGCCTTGCCGTCGACCAGCTTCGTGCCGAGCTTCAGCCGCGTCAGGAACGTCGACGGGTTCGAACCGGACCGGCCGTGGTCGAGGAATTCGCGCAGCGTGGCCTGGAAGCCGACGGTGACGACCAGGCTCGCGCCGTGCGCGTCGGCCAGCAGCAGGGCGAGGTCTTCGGCGTTGCCGGACGCCGGGAACGTCACCGCGCCGATGCCGAGGTCCTGGATGCGCTCGACCCCGGGCGCGTGCCCATCGGGCTGGGCGGGCACGACGACCTCGCCGCCGCCGCGCAGGGTCGCGGTGCCGATGCCGGTGGGGTCGCCGACGACGACGTCCGGCTGGTAGCCCTGCACGCGCAGGGTGTCGGCGCCGGCGTCGACACCGATGAGCACCGGCCGGTGCTCGACGATGTACTTCTTGAGCTTCTTCAGGTCCTCGGCGTGCCCGTTGCCGCCCGCGACGACCAGCACGTGCCGGTCCCGCAGCGGCACCTTCAGCTCGGGGACGCCGACGCCGTCGAGGATCAGGGTGCGCTCGCGGCGCAGGAACTCGATGGTGTTGGCCGAGAACGCCTCCAGCTGCGTCGACATCCCGGCCTTGGCCTCGATCATCTGGTCGGCGACGCTCTCGACGGTCTGCTCGATGCCGGAGGCGACCTGCCGTTCGCCGATGTAGACGATGCCGTCGAGCAGCCGCAGCTTCGTGCCGTCCTTGATCGAGCGCAGCAGCTCGCCGCCGACCGAGTCGACGAGCGGGATGCCGGCCGCGACGAGGATCTCCGGGCCCATGTTGGGGAACCGGCCGGAGATCGACGGCGACGCGTTGACCACGCCCGCGACCTCGGCCTCGACCAGGGCGTCGGCCGTCGCGCGGTCGAGGTCCAGCTGGTCGAGCACGACGATGTCGCCGGGACTGATCCGGCGCAGCAGCTCCCGGGTGCGGCGGTCGACCCGGGCGACCCCGGTGATCCCCGGCAGGGGTTCTTGATTCCGCGTGAGCAGACCCGTGAGCTTCATGTGGCCGATGGTGACAAATTTGCTCGTGGGACGAGGTACGCCACGCCGTAGCCGCCGTGACTCATTGTGGTGAGCCCCGTCGCCATCCCCCGCGCGGGTCAGGCCTCGGACTCCTCCGACAGCGAACCGAAATCGAGGTTCAGCCAGGGGCTGGCCGGATCCTGAAGGAGCTGGTGGTGGACGCGCACGGCCGCCGGGTACCACTCGCCGAACTCATCCTCGCCGGCGTGCAGCACCCGGCCCATGACGTACCCCGCCGACAGGTCGGCCCATGACTGGTGGTAGCGGCGGGCGAGTGACCCGGCTTCGAGCACCATCAGCTCGGCGCTCAGCGCGTCGCAGTACCCGGCCGCCAGGCCACCGCGGGCGATGGTGACCGCGCGGCCGACGTCCCAGGACAGCGCCGTCGTCACGCAGCCGTCCGGGTCGACCAGCCCGTCGGCGCGCAGCCGCCGCTCGTACCGGGACACCCGGCGGACGGTGTCCCGCAGCTCGTCGGCCTGGTCCGCGGCGTCGTTCTCCGTGCACCACCGGTCCACCAGCTGCGCCCAGGTCAGCGGATCGAACTCGGCGCCCGGCAGCCCGTACTCGGCGGCGAACCGCAGACGCAGCATGAGGACCAGGTTGCCCGGCGTCAGCGCGTAGCCGTCGCCGATCAGGTCGGTCATGGTCGCGCGCCAGCCGGGCGGGTCGGGCACGCCCCACCAGTCCCGCAGGCTCCGCACCTCGGCGACGTAGTCGTGGTAGCGGCCGTCGAGGAGGTTCCAGGGCGCCGCGTTGAGCACGGCCAGGTGCGCGCCGCAGGCCAGCGCGTGCGCGATCGGCCCTTCGAGGTGCCCGTACGGCGCGGTGATCAGCCGCTCGACCTGCTCATCGAGCGGCGTGACGTCGCCCGCGTGCGCGTCGAGCCACGGCTGGAGCGTCGCCCCCGGCAGCCGCCACTCGCCGCGGGTGCCGCGGTTGAACACCACGCGCTCGTGCCGCCCGACGCCGTCGACCGCCCAGTCGAGCGCGCCGCTCATGGCCACGATGTCCTGGTCGAAGTCCGGCAGCGCGCCGCGGGTGAAGACCTGCAGGAACTCGTCGCCGCCGGTCTCGAAGTAGACGTTCGGGAAGGTCTCCGCCCGCTCGTCGAGGATGCTGCGGGCGTCCACCCGCCGGATCGGGACGAACAGCTCCTCGCCGGCGAGGAGGCCGAGGTAGCGGTCGAGATCGCCGTCCCGCCGCGCGGCGGCGAGCTGGGCTTCGACATCGGCGGGCGGCGGCAGGATCACGGGGCGGCTCCCTCCGCTCGGCCGGTCAGCACGACGAGCTTGCCCGCCGTCCGGTTGTGCTCCAAGTCGTCGTGCGCCTGCCGGATCTCCGCCATCGGGTACACCTTGGCCGGGCCGAGGCTGGTGGCGCCGTCGGCGATCCGGTCGAGGTGGCGCTGGAGGACGGAGGCGGGCAGGTCGTCCGCCTCACCACCATAAGCGGTCAACCGCACCCCGGCGGGAAGGTATCCGATCGGATAGAAGTTCGAGATCGTCCACTGATTGGACAGCATGCCGGTGAAGCAGACGGTCCCGTGCACGCGGGTGGCGTTCAGGGTGTCCGGCAGGGTCGGGGTGCCGACCAGTTCGAGGGCGGCGTCGACGCCGCCGGGCGCGATCTTCCGGACCTGCTCCGCGACGTTCCCGTCGTCCAGCAGCGGGTGGTCGACGCCGTGTTCGCGCAGGGTTTCGATTCTGCCGGGCTGCCGGGTGGTCGCGAAGACGGTGGCGCCGAGGTCTTTCGCCAGGGTCGCGGTGGCGAACCCGAGCGCGGACGTGCCCCCGCGGATCAGCAGCGTCTGGCCTTCCTGCAGGTCGAGGCCGGTGGTGAGCGAACCGAACGCGGTCTGCAGCGTTTCCGGGACCTGGCCGATGACCTCCCACGGCAGGTCGGAGCGGAACGGGATGACCTGGTTCGCCGGCACGAGCGTGTATTCGGCGTAGCCGCCGTCGAACGTGCGGCCCATGCCGCCCATCATGGTGGCGACCTGCTGCCCTTCGGCGAGGGTTCCGCTGGGATCGGCATCGACGATCCCGACGGCCTCGATGCCCGGCACGCGCGGGAAGGTGACGCCTTCGGCGAGCCCGAGCCGGGTGTGCAGCTCGGACCGGTTCAGGCCGAACGCCTTGACGGCGATCCGGACCCAGCCGGGTTTCACTTCGGGCAGCGGGAGTTCGGTGAGTTCGAGGTTTTCGACGGGACCGGGTTCCCGGAGTACCACCGCGCGCATCCCTGAGTCCTTTCTTCGCAAGCGAACAGTCCGCACAACAACTATCCGCGCGAGTACTATTCCCGGGGTGAGCCTGTCCCGAGAGCACGACGCGGCCTGGCGGGGATTCCTGCGGTCCTCGGCGCTGCTGCTGCGGGTCCTCGACGCCGAGCTGCGCGCCGCACACGGGTTTTCGCACCGCACGTACGACGCCTTGGTACAGCTGTCGGAGGCCCCGGAGCGGCGGCTGCACATGAAGGACCTGGCCGACGCACTGGTGCACAGCCCGAGCGGCCTGACGCGCCTGGTCGACGGCCTCGAGCAGGCCGGCTATGCGCGCCGTGAGGTCGACCCGGCCAACCGCCGCGCGACCCTGGTGGTGCTCACCCCGGCCGGGCTCGCGGCGCTCGAGGCGGCCTGGCCCACGCACGTGCGAGGAGTGGAGCGGCACTTCGCGGACCAGATGAGCGGAGAGCAGGCCCGGGGGCTGGCCGAGGTGTTCGGCGCCATCCGCACCAGCCTCGGCGACTGAGCGGCTACTTCTTCTTCGCGGCGCGCTTCTTCTTCGGCTCGAACTCCGTCTTGTCCTTCTCCGCCGTCGCCAGCAGTTCCTCCGCGTGCGCCCGGCCCGTCTCGTTGTCCATGCCCGCGAGCATCCGGGCCAGCTCACTGACCCGCTCGGTCTGGCTCAGGTTCTTCACACCGCTTCGCGTGACCCCGCCCGTGTGGCCCTTGTCCACCACCAGGTGCTGGTCCGCGAACGCCGCCACCTGCGGCAGGTGCGTCACCACCAGGACCTGGTGGGTGCGGGCCAGCCGGGCCAGCCGGCGGCCGATCTCGATCGCCGCGCGGCCGCCGACACCCGCGTCGACCTCGTCGAACACCAGCGTCTGGACCGTGTCCGCGTGCGCCAGGACCACCTCGATCGCCAGCATGACCCGCGACAGCTCGCCGCCCGAGGCGGCCTTGTGGACCGGCAGCGGCGGCGCGCCGTCGTGCGCGCGCAGCAGGAGCTCGACGTCGTCGACGCCGTCCGGGCCCGCGTGCACCGCGCGGCCGTCGATGGTCAGGGCGTGCGTGTCGCCGTGCTCGGCCGGGCGCTGCTCGACCGTCACCTCGATCGCCGCCTGGCCCATCGCCAGCCCGGACAGCTCACTGGTGATTTCCGCCGCCAGCGATGCGGCCGCGTCGACCCGCGCCGCCGACACTTCGGACGCGTGCACGGCCAGCTGGATGGCGAGCTGGTCGCGCCGCAGCGCCAGCTCGGCGAGCGCCTCCTCCGACGTGTCCATGGTTTCCAGCCGGCGCCGGGCGTCGTCGGCCCAGGCGAGCACGCCGTCGACGTCCGCCGCGTACTTGCGGGTCAGCCGCTTCAGGTCGGACTGGCGGGCGAGCACCTTCTCCAGCAGTGCCGGGTCGGCGTCCAGCGTCTCGACGTAGTTGCCGAGCTCGGCCCCGACGTCGGCGAGCAGCACCGACGCTTCCTCCAGCCGCGGCGCCAGTTCGCGCAGCGCGGCGTCCTCCGCCGTCGAAAGCCGGCGCAGCGCCTCGGAGACCAGACCGGCCGCGCCCGGGGCGTCCGGCTCGCCGTCCGGGGAGCCGGACACCGCGGCGTGCGCCTCGGTCGCCGCCGCGCGCAGCTCGTCGACCGCCGCGAGCCGCTTGATCCGCTCGGTGAGCTCGACGTCCTCGCCCGGCTCCGGCGCGACGGAGTCGATCTCGGTCAGCCCGTGCTTGAGCAGGTCGGCCTGCTGGGCCATCTCCCGCGAGCGGGTCGACCGCTCGGTCAGCTCGGCGATCACCGCCAGCCACTCCGACCGGATCTCCTGGTACGCGCGCAACGGCTTCGCCACCGCGTCGCCGGCGAACCGGTCGATCACCGCACGCTGCTCGGCCGGCCGCAGCAGCCGCAGCTGGTCGTTCTGCCCGTGCACCGCGATCAGCTGCTCCGACAGCTCCGCGAGCACGCCGACCGGCACGGACCGGCCGCCGAGGTGGGCGCGGGACCGCCCGTCGACAGCGACCGCCCGCAGCGCGATCACACTGCCGTCCTCGTCCACGTCCGCGCCCGAATCGACGACGATCCGCTCGGCGCCTTCGACGCCGGCGTAGGTGAACCGCCCTTCGACGAACGCCTTGAGCATTCCCGTCCGGACTTTGGACACCTCGGCTCGGCCCCCGGACAGCAGGTGCAGCCCGGTGACGACCATGGTCTTGCCCGCACCCGTCTCACCGGTCACGACGGTGAAGCCCGCGTGCAGTTCCAGCAGGGCGTCCTCGATGACTCCGAGGCCCTGGATGCGCATCTCGGCCAGCACGCCGCCTACGGTAGCGGCCACCACCGACACTCTGCGCGCCCGCTACCCCGGCGAGTCGCCGATATGTTCGATTTCCGCGCCGAGCGGAGCTATTCCACCGGCCGCGCGTGCCGTTCGCGCCAGCTCTTCACCGGCAGCGAGAACTTCTGCACCAGGCGATCGGTGAACGGCCCGTCCCACAGCCGGACCAGCCGCACCGGGGTCTTGCCACAGGTCACGCGCACCCGCGCGCCCGGCAGCAGATCGATCGGCCGGGTCCCGTCGCAGGTCAGCACCGCCGACGAGCCGTCCGGGTCGATCCCGACGGTGATCACCGAGTCGCGCGAGACGACCAGCGGGCGCGCGAACATCGCGTGCGCGTTGCTCGGCACCACCAGCAGTGCCTGGACGTCCGGCCAGATGATCGGGCCGCCCGCCGAAAACGCGTACGCGGTCGAGCCGGTCGGTGTGGCGCACAGCACACCGTCGCAGCCGAAGGCGGACACCGGGCGGCCGTCGACCTCGATCAGCGCGTCCAGCACCCGCTCCCGGGTGCTCTTCTCCACGCTGGCTTCGTTGAGCGCCCAGGTCCGGGCGACCTCTTCGCCGTCGTGGGTGACCGTGACGTCGATGGTCATCCGCTCTTCGACCTGGTAGTCGCCGTCGACCACCCGCTGGACGGTGTCGGCCAGGGCGTCGGAGTCGGCTTCGGCGAGGAAGCCGACGCGCCCGAGGTTCACACCCAGCACCGGCACCCCGGCCGGCCGGGCCAGCTCGGCCGCCCGCAGCAGCGTGCCGTCACCGCCGAGGACGAAGATCAGCTCGACGCCGTCGGTGGGGTTGCCGTCCGCGCCGACGACGGTGCACCTCGACCCGACACCGTGCTCGTCCGGGTTGATGAGCGCGCAGACGTCCTCCTCGATCACCCGGATCCGGATACCGGCCTTGGCGAAGCGCGCCGAAACCTCGCGCGCGGCCTCGCCCGTCGCTTCACGATCGGGGTGCACCATGAGGAGCACTTCACGTTCGGTGGTCATGCGGGCCCTTCCTCGACGGCGGTTCGGACGAGCCGCTCGGCCTCAGACCTGTTTACCGCGTCCACAGTGGACTCGGCCACGTGATCTTTCTTCAGCCACACGAAGTACTCGACGTTCCCGGACGGCCCGGGCAGCGGGCTGGCGGTCACGCCGCGCAGCGCGAGCCCGAGTTTCGCGGCCTCGTCGATGACGGTGAGCACCGATTCCGCCCGCAGCTGCGGGTCCCGGACCACGCCGCCGCTGCCGAGGCGGTCCTTGCCCACCTCGAACTGCGGCTTCACCATCGGCACCAGATCGGCGCCTTCGCGCGCGCAGGCCGCGAGCGCGGGCAGCACGAGCTTGAGCGAGATGAACGAGAGGTCGCCGACGACGAGGTCGACTTGCCCGCCGAGGTCGCCGGGCGTGAGGTTGCGGACGTTCGTGCGATCCATGACCACTACACGTTCGTCGGTGCGGATCCGCCAGTCGAGCAGCCCGCGGCCGACGTCGGCGGCGATCACGGTGGCCGCGCCGTTGCGGAGCAGGACGTCGGTGAAGCCGCCGGTGGACGCGCCGGCGTCGAGGCAGCGCTTGCCCTCGACGCTCAGGTCCGTGAACGCTTCGAGGGCGCCGAGGAGCTTGTGCGCGCCGCGCGAGGCCCAGCCGGGGTCGTCTTCGTCCTTGACGACGATCGGCGCGCCGGACTCCACGCCGGTGGCGGGTTTGGTCGCGACCATGCCGCGGACGGTGACCTTGCCGCCGGCGATCAGGGCCGAGGCCTGCTCGCGCGAGCGGGCGAGGCCGCGCCGGACCAGTTCCGCGTCGAGGCGGGCCCGCTTGGGCACGCCGATCAGACCTTGTCGATGCTGGACAGGGCGACCGTCAGCTCGGTGTGCACGGCGTCGAAGCGCTCGACGTGCTCCGCGAGCGGCAGCGCGTCCAGGTCGTCCAGCCCGGCGACGGCTTCGTCGATGCCGGCCCGCGGGTCGGTCTGCTGCGAGAACGAGCCGGGCGGCGGGCCCGGGACGGGATAGGGATGGTCCTGCACAGTGCAAACGGTATCAGTCAGCTGTCGCCCAGCCGCGCTTCGGCGTCCGCGCCGAGCTCCGTGACGCCGGTTTCCCAGGCCGCGTGGCAGAGGGCTCGAAGCAGGTCCAGGTCGTCGCCGTCACCCGTCGCGGCGAGGACGCCGTCCTCGGTGGTGACTGTCCAGCCCGGCCGCGGGCCGATTTTGAGGTCTTCGGCCGCTTCGGTGAGCGCCGTCAGGTCGCGGGCGAGGTAGGTGCCCCGCTCGGCCGGGATCGCCTCGATCAGCTGCTTCGGCGTCGCCACGCCGGACAGGACGACCAGGGAGTCGATGCCCGCGGCGACCGCCCCGGCGATGTCGGTGTCGAGCCGGTCGCCGACGACCAGGGGCCGCTCCGCGCCGGCCGAGCGCGCGGCGGTGTCGAACAGCAGCGGCTGCGGCTTGCCGGCGACCAGGGGTTCGACGTCGGTGGCGGTGCGCAGCGCGGCGACCATCGAGCCGTTGCCGGGCAGCAGGCCACGCTCGCTGGGCAGCGTCGCGTCGACGTTGCAGGCCACCCACAGCGCGCCGGCGCGGATGGCCAGGCAGGCCTCGGCCAGCGCGGCCCAGGTGTTGTCCGGCGAGTGCCCCTGGACGACGGCCTGGACGCCGTCGCCGTTCTCCCGCACCGGCGTCAGGCCGGCCCCGGCGACTTCGGCGGCGAGCGACCCGGTCCCGACGACGAGGACCTCGGCGCCGGGCGCGAGCCGTTCCTTCAGCAGCTGGACCCCGGCCTGGGCGCTGGTGTGCACCTCGCCGATCTCGGCGGGCATGCCGAGACCGGTGAGGTGCGCAACGACCTCGTCGGGCGCCTTCGAGGCGTTGTTCGTGACGAACCGGACGGGCGTGCCGTGCTCCCGCGCGGCCCGCACCGTCTCCGGGGCACCCGGGATCACCCGCGTGCCGTGGTAGACGGTGCCGTCGAGGTCGAAGAGGACCGCGTCGTAGGCCGCGAGGAGGGCGTCACTCATCGGTCGCTTCGGTGTCCTTTGCCTCGGCGTTCTCGTTCGACAGGTCGGCGGCGCGCTCCGCGGCGTCGGTCTCGTCCTCGGCGTCGGCCTCGGCGGCGTTGAGGAACCACCGGATGGCCTCGTCCTTGCGCCCGGCGGCCGCGAGGTTGTCGGCGTAGGCGTAGAACAGCCGCGCGCTCCACGGGTCGCGCTTCTCGGCCTTGAGGTCGTCACCCTGCAGCGAGACGACGGCGGCGTCCAGCTGCCCGAGGTCCCGCCGCGCCCCGGCCGCGACGATCGCGAGCTCGACCTGGATGGCCTTCGCGAGCTTCGCCGTGTCGGCCTCCTTCGCGAGGTCGAGGGCCCGCTCGGGACGGCCGAGCGCGCGCTCGGCGTCGGCGATGATGGCGATGTGGTCGTCGCTGCGGGTCATCCGGCGGACGGCCCGCAGTTCGGAGAGGGCTTCGGACCAGTTGCCGGCGTGGTAGGCGACCAGGCCGAGGGCTTCGCGCACGATGGGCACGCGGGAGGCCTTGGCCTTGGCGTACTTGGCGTGCTCGAGGGCGGCCTCGGGATCGCTGTCGATCAGGCTCCCGGCGGCGACGAGGTGCTTCCCGACGGTCTCGGCCAAGCCCTTCGGCAGCGTCCGCAGCTCGCGGCGGGCTTCCTCGTCGAGGTCGGAGAACTCGATGTCCTCGGGGAGCTCGGGCGCTTCGAGCAGTTCCTTGGCGAGGGCCTCGTCGTCGAGCGGGGCGCCCACCTTCGGCCGCGGGTCCCGGCGAGGCCGGTCGCTCTGGCTGCGGCTGTCGCGGTCGAAGCGCTTGCCGGCGTCGCGGAAGCCGCTGCCGGTGCGCTCGCCGCGGTTCTCCTGGCTGCCACGGCTGTCGCTGCGGGAGTCGTCGCGACGCTGGTAGCTGCCGCGCTCGCCACGCGAATCGTCGCTGCCGCCGCGGCCCTTGTCATCGGAGCGGAAGCCGCCGGTGCTGCCACTCCGGTCATCGCGACGCTGGTAGCTGCCGCGCTCACCGCGCGAATCGTCACGACGGTCATCGGAGCGGGGGCCGCTGGTGCGGGCGCCGCGGTCATCGTCACGTCGCTGGTAGCCGCCGGTGCTGCCACCGCGGTCATCGCGACGCTGGTAACCACCACGCGAATCGTCGCGACGGTCGCTGCCGCCACGGCCCTTGTCATCGGAGCGGAAGCCACCGGTGCTGCCACCGCGGTCATCGCGCCGCTGGTAGCTGCCACGCGAGTCATCGCGACGGTCGCTGCCGCCACGGCCCTTGTCATCGGAGCGGAAGCCACCCGTGCTGCCGCCCCGGTCAGGGCCGCCCAGGTCACCCACAACGGAGTCGAGGCACTAATACACCTCTCACGCTGC
>NZ_JBHVXZ010000064.1:0-57123 GCF_042881395.1 Amycolatopsis sp. NPDC058278
GGGGGGGGGGGGGGGGGGGGGCCCGCGCCCCCCCCCCCCCCCCGACGGGGTGGCGTTCGTCGTCAACGGTGGCTGGCGTTCCTGGGCGTACCAGGAACAGCTGCGGCGTCAGGGGATCGCGAAGCACGGCTCGGAAGCGGCCGCGGCCCGCTGGGTGACGACCCCGGACAGGTCGGCGCACGTGCGGGGGCAGGCGGTCGACATCGGACCGCCCGCCGCCCGGAAGTGGCTGGCCGAACACGGCGCCCGGTACGGGCTGTGCCAGATCTACCGCAACGAACCGTGGCACTACGAACTGCGGCCCGAAGCCGTCGAACACGGGTGCCCGCCCATGTACGCCGATCCGTCACAGGATCCGCGGACGCGGTAGTCACCCGCCGAAGACCGCCGCGTGGTCACGAGCCCATTCCGCGAGCGTGCGGGCGGGCCGGCCGGTGACCTCCTGCACGGTCGGGCGCACCACGTCGGGCGTCTCGACCGTGTCCGCCCAGTAGTCGAGGAGCATCTTGACGATGTCGTCGCCGACGCCGTAGGAGCGCATTTCGGTGCGGAACTCGTCCGGCGTGATCTCGGTGAAGTGCAGCTCCCGGCCGACGGCCGCGCCGATCGCGGCGAGCTGCTCGATCCTGGTCAGCGCCTGCGGGCCGGTCATCGGGTAGGTCTTGCCCGCGTGGCCCGGCTCGGTGAGCGCCACCGCGGCGACGGCGGCGATGTCGGCCTCGTGGATCGGGGCCTGCGCGGACGTCGGGTACGGCCCGCGGACGCCGCCGGTGAACCGGATCGGCCGGGCCCAGGGCAGCAGGTTGCCGGCGAAGGTGCCGGGCCGCAGGATCGTCCAGCTCGCCCCGCTGTCGCGGACGGCGTCCTCGATCGCGGAATGGTGGACCTGGCTGGCCGACCCGCGGTCACGCTCGTGTTCGAGAGCGGCGGCGAGCGAGGAAAGCAGCACCAGGTGCCCGGATTCGGCGGCCGCCGCCTTGACGAAGCCGGCCACCTCGGCGGCCGGGAAGACGAACACGCTGTCGACGCCGTCGAACAGGCCCTCCGGCGGCGCCGCGGCCAGGTCACCGGCGATCAGCTCGACGTCCGCGGGCAGGCCGGCCGCTTCGGGGGAGCGGGTCAGCGCTCGCACGTGGTGCCCGCCGGCGAGCAGTTCGCCGACCAGGTGGCGGCCGACGGTGCCGGTCGCGCCGGTGACGAGGACGGTCTTGGCCTTCGTGGTGGTGGTGTTCATGAGACCCATCGTGCAAGGTATTGCGGCAAGATCCTTGCCTCAATCCAGCGCATTGTGAAGCCATGCCGAATCCGACTTCCCGCCTGCTGGCGCTGCTGACCCTGCTGCAGACCCGCCCGTCGTGGACCGGCGCCGAACTGGTCGAGCGGCTCGAGGTCAGCCCCCGGACCGTGCGCTACGACATCCAGAAGCTGCGTGACCTCGGCTATCCGGTCGAGGCGATTCCCGGGGTCGCCGGCGGCTACCGGCTGAGTGCCGGGACCTCCATGCCGCCACTGCAGCTCGGCGACGACGAGGCCGTGGCCATCGTCATCGCGTTGCGGACGGCCACCGGCAGTGCCGAGCTGGGTGAAGCCGCGGGCACCGCACTGGTGAAGCTCGAACAGGTGCTGCCGCGGCGGCTGCGGGGGCGGGTCGCGGCCATGCGTCAGTACACGGAGGCCGCGCGAGCTCCGGGCGGTGTCGACCCCGACCTGCTGATCTTCCTCGCCGGCGCCTGCCGCGACCACCGCCGGGTCCGGTTCGACTACAAGGAGGCTCGTCGCGAGGTGGAGCCGCACCGCGTCGTCCAGGTGGGGCGGCGGTGGTACCTCGTCGCCTTCGACCCGGCCCGCGACGGCTGGCGGCAGTTCCGCCTCGACCGGATGACGGTGAAGCGCCCGGAAGGGGCGAGGTTCGTCCCCCGCGAGGCACCTTCCGCGGCCGACGTGGTGCACGGCATCGACGCCGTCTTCGCCCGCCACCGCGCCGTCGTCCTGGTCGACGCGCCGGCCGCGCGGATCACGGCCAGGCTGCCCTCGACCGTGCCCGTCGAGCTGGTGGACGACGAGCGCTGCCGCGTGCACGCGACGGGCGAGTCCCCGGCCGCGCTCGCGCTCAACCTGCTGATGCTGGACGCGGACTTCGAGCTCGAACAGTCCTCGCCCGAGCTGGACGCCGCACTCGCCACCCTCCGGCGGCGGCTCGGCTGAGCGGCGGGTTGTACGTCCTCTGTACGCCTCCGCCGGATCGTCCGCCGCATGCTGAGAACGGGCTTGTCCACCCTGATCGCCGCCCTGTGCGCGGTGCTGCTCCCGGCGACGGCGGACGCCGCGCCCGCGCCGGGCGTGCGCGCCAGCTACGCGAACCCGGTGCGGACCGACGGCCACGTCGACGCCGCCGCCACGATCGACCGGCTGCGGGCGATGAACGCCGGCACCTACGCCTTCCTCGTCCAGAACGAGACCGACTGGCACGATCTCGAGGCGTTCCTGCCCGAGGCGCAAACGGCCGGGCTGACCGTCTGGACCTACCTCGTGCCGCCGACCGAATGCCCCGGCGGGACGAGCTGCGCCGAATACCTTCCCTTCAAGAAGGACTACGTCGCCTGGGCGAAGGGCATCGGTGCGCTGGCGCAGCGCTACCCGGCGCTCAGGGCGTTGGCGATCGACGACTTCAACCACAACCTGCCGTTCTTCACGGCGACCTACACCAAGCAGATCCGCGACGCCGGCCGCGCCGCGGCCCCGGGCCTGGAGTTCTACCCCGTGGTCTACGCGGACGCGATCACATCGTCCTTTGTGGACACGTACGGCGGGATCATCGACAGCCTGATCATGCCGTTCCGGGACGACCCGCACCGCGACACGCTGTGGACCGGCGGCTTGAGCACCCAGCTGGACACCCTCATCGCCCGGCTGGCCGCGAAGAACCGCAAGCTGATCCTGATGGTGTACGCATCGACGCTGTCGGCCACCACGGTCGCTCCGGACGTCGCTTACGTGCGCGCGGTGACCGCCGTCGGCGTGCAGTACGCCGCCGCGGGCAAGATCGCCGGGGTCATCCAGTACGCGCTGCCGCTCACGCCCGGCCGCCCGCAGAAGTCGGACGAATCGTTCGCGCACACCGGAACCGGCGGACTCGTCTTCACCGTGCACCCGGACACGGCCACCAAGGCCGGCGACTTCGCCGCGGCGAGCACGACCATCCGGCTGGACGAAGGCTCGAGCTCGTGCCGGCTGGTGCTGTGGCACAGCGACGACCGGGCCGGCACCAGCCCGGCCGGGTACCACTTCAAGCAGGCCCAGGTCGGCGGCACGCAGGTCTGGCAGCGCGACGTCGCCACCGAGGACACGGACTGGTACACCTCGGCGCCGATCGACCTGACCTCCCGGCTGACCGGCGGATCGGCCACCTTGACACTGCGGCTGTTCGAGGCGAAGGCGGTGGCGGACTACGAGGTCGTGGCCCGCTTCGACGACGTTTCGCTGACCGGCTGCCACGTCGCGAACCCCGATTTCGAAACCACGGGCGGGTGGACGTTCAGCCGGGGGAACGGTGCGGTGAACGTCGGCCAGCACAACTACGACCCGGCGTACTCGACGTCGGTGCTCGACGCGGTCGGTCAGCTGTACGCGGCCTGATGGCCGGCTAGACCGGGACGCGGTACCGATGCAGCAGCATGGTGAAGTTCCGCAGCTTTTCGACCGCGTCTTCGGACACCGGATCCGGGTGGAAGTGCATCACGCCGTTGCGGATCTGCCGGATCTCGTTCAGGCGGTCGCCGAACTTCTGTCGGTCCAGCGGCCAGCCGAGCCGGTCCCAGACGTCTTTGTTCGCCAGGATGCGCTGGTAGTCACCGAAGCCCAGCTCGTCGAACTTCTCGATCGGTCGGCCGCACAGCGGCCGGACGGTCGGGATGTCCAGTGAGCACCTCAGGATCCAGCGGAGCGTCTGGTCCAGCTCGCCCAGCTGGAAGAACGGAGTGGCCATCTCGCCGTAGCGCCGGGCGACATCGGCGGTCGTGACGATGCCATTCACGATCTTGCTCTCGTCCGTGACGAGGACGAACTCGCGCTGCTGCAGGGTGGGCAGGACTTCGAAGAGGTCGCGGTCGTAGGCGACGACTTCGGCCCGGACGATCGCGTCGGCGACGGCGGCGTCGGGTTTGCGGTGCATCGCCTGGGCGATCGAACGCCACGTCACGGCTCCGCGGGGGTTGCGCGGCCCGCTCAGCACGGCGAGCTGTGAGAAGTCGTTGAGGAGCATGGTGGTGATCGCTTCTTCGAGCGAGCTGTTGGGCCCGACCGACCCGACGCCGTCGAGCGGTGTCAGGTTGCCCACCGTCAGACGGACGTTCAGGTCGTCGCCGCCCTCGTCGTCTTCGGTGGCCGGCAGGGGGTCGGGTGTCGCCGGCCCCTCCGTTTCGTCCGGGGGCGTGGTCAAGGTGACCACGGTGTCGAGCGTGACCGCGCGGAACCCGGGGGACGTCACCAGCCCGTGGTTGGCCAGGTCCGCTTCGATCCGGCTGATCTGGTCGCCGCGATCCGCCACACCCCACAGCTTCAGCAGCTCGCGGACGGTGATGCGCTCGGGATCACCCTGGTCGGCGCGGGCGCGGGCCTGCCTCAAGCGCTCGTGGACGCGCTGCGGTGCTCGATCTTCGGTCTGCCGGTTCGCGGTCGAGATCGCTTGGTCGAGGAACTCCTGGCGCACCGAATCCAGCAGGCGGCTCTCGTCGACCACAACCCAGGCCCGCCATCCGTCGACCGCGCGCATCCCGGCGGCCACCATCGCCGCGCGGGAGGGCGACCGGAACTCCTCACCGTCGGGTTCGAGCCGGATCCGGCCGGTGCCGGTGACGGTCGCATCGAAGGTCGCGCCGATGCGCTTGCGCTTGAACCTGAGTTTCGCCCCGGCCTTGAGCAGGCCGGCTTCCAGCAAGTCCCCCACCGTGACGCGGCGGCCGTCGTTCAAGTGCATCGAACGGCCGTCGCCGGTCACCACTTCCGCAGCCCGGCGAACTTGCGCCGGGCACCGATGGCCTGCTTGAGCACCCGCCGCTTCAGTTCCGGCTGGCTCAGGCGGTCCACCCGGGTGAGCTGCAGCTCGGCGGCGACGGCGAGCAGACTCTCCCGATCGAGGCGCTGGGCCTCCAGGTAGGAAGCGCCTTCCGCTTCGGTTTCGGTTTCCCGCAGGTGGGCAGCGATGGCGGCCGCGTCCACGCCCGGTCTCGCGGTGGCGGGCGGTGGAGTGGTGACCGGCTGTGGAGCAGGAGGTGCCGGCTCGGCAGGCAGTGCCTCGGGGCCGCGGCCGGTGAGCAGTTCGATGAGCTTGGCGCGGGTGAGCTTGCTGTACCCGCGCAAGCGGCGGTTCCTGGCCAGTGTGTGCAGTTCTTTCACCGTCAATACCGACAGATCCTCCGGCGCTCGGGGAGGCTGGGCCGCGCCGGCCACCGCCAGCTGTGCCGTTCCGGCGAGGATCGCTTCCAGTGTGGCCTCGTCCTGCTGCGCCAGGAACTCGTACACCCGGGCCTGGAGAGCTGCGACCTTCTTCAGGCCGGTCACCGGCGATCACCGGACAGGGAAAGGGCCCCGAGTACCTCGTCGGTGAGTGCGTCGAACTCCTGCACGACCTTGTCCCGGCTGGTGGCGCGCAGCATGGCTGGCACGCCGGTTTCGCCCGCGTCGCCGAAATGGGTGTTGCTGTTGCGGACGTGGCTCTTCAGTACCGGGACCTGGGAGTTCGCCTGCACTTCCTCGCGGTAGCGGTGCTGGGCTGCCGTCAGCTGCTCGGCGTAGATCTGCACCATGGTGAAAACCACGCCGAGGAAATCCGGCTCGATCGGCTCGTGGTCGCGGTCGCCGCCCTTGTGGTGGACGAAGTCGTTGAACTGCTGCACCAGGCCGGTGCAGTTGCCCACCAGGTAGTCCAGCCCCAAGGTGGACAGGTAGTCCGCCTTGGCCGGGACGAGGATGCGCTCGCTCGCGACGATTGCGGTCTTGGTGACGAGGCCGAAGTTCGGGGCGCAGTCGATGAGGACCAGGTCGTACTCGGCGAAGAAACTGTCCTGCAGTGCCTGTCGCAGGCAACCGTGCAGGTCCAGGAACCGCCGCTTCGAGCCGTCGAGGGTCGTCGTCCCGCCGAGCAGCGCGGCGAGTTCGAGGTCGATGTCGATGAGGCCGAGGTGGGAGGAGATCAGGTCGAGCCGCCCACCGGTGCCACCGAGGACGTCGTTCACCCGTTCCGGCGAGACGACGAGCTGGGGCAGCGGGATGTCCCGCCCGGGCAGCTCGGCGCCGTACCACTGCTTGATCGTGCGCTTGTCCGCGAGGCGTTCGTGCCAATCGTCGATCGAGAAGAACGAGAAGGTGAGGTTGGTCTGCGGATCGAGGTCGAGCAGGAGGACCCGCAGGCCGCGGCTCGCGGCCACCGCCCCGAGGTTCGCGGTCAGCGTCGTCTTGCCCACCCCGCCCTTGTAGTTCATGACCGCCACGACCCGCATGCGCCCTCCCGGTGCTCGTGCCTGGGGCCCGTTTGTATTACGCGGGCGGGCGGACCGGTACGGATCGCCGTCAACTGTCCGGGAACTGTCCACGATCCGGCCGGTGCCGCCGGGCGAGGGCTACCGGGGAACCGCCGTCATCGGGAGGTTGTCGGGATAGGCGGCTGAAGTGAACTTCACCCGGACCGGCTTGCCCGCCACCGGGACCAGCCGCCAGCGGGCGGCCACCGTGGCCAGTGTGATGACGATTTCGTTCTGGGCGAAGCGGTTTCCGATGCACTGCCGGGTGCCCGCCCCGAACGGCACGAACGCGCCCTTGGGCACCGTGGCCGCCCGGTCCGGGGTCCAGCGGTCCGGATCGAAGCGGTCCGGGTCGGTGAACGACGTGGGGTCGTGGTGGAGCGCGTGCGGGCTGACGATCACCTCGGCGCCCTCCGGCAGCCGGATGCCGCCGAGGTCGACTTCGGTGAGGGTGCGGCGCATCAGCATCCACAGCGGGTACTGGCGCAGCACCTCGTCGACCACCTGCCGGACGTAGGTCAGCCGGGGGAGGTCGTCGACGGTGACCGGGCGGCCGCCCAGTACCTCGTCGAGCTCGGCGTGCACCCGTGCCTCGATGTCCGGGTGCCGGCCGAGCTCGTGGAACGTCCAGGCCAGCGCCAGCGCGGTCGTCTCGATGCCGGCGGTGAGCAGGGTGAGCACCTCGTCCCGCGCCTGCTCGTCGGTCATGCCGGCCAGCAGCAACGTCGACAGCAGGTCGCCGCGGTCGGTACCTTCGCGCCGCCAGTCGCGGATCACCTCCATGACGATTCCCTGCATCCGGGCGATCGCCTCGTCGAACCGCCGGTTCCCGGGCACCGGGAGCTTTTCGACGAACTTGGGCGACAACGCGCGAATCATCCCCTGCTGGATGATCACGTAAATCGACCGGCGGGCTTCGGCGATCGCCGCTTTTCCCAGCTCGGTGGAAAACAGCGCTTCGCCGACGATCGTCACCGCCAGGCTCTGCATGTCGTCGTCGATCGGCCGCACTTCACCGGCTCGCCACGAGCCGCTCATCTCCGCCGCCGCGCGCCGCATGATCTCCGCGTACGCCGCCAGGCGGTCGCGGTGGAACGCCGGTTGCATCAGCCGGCGCTGCCGCAGGTGGAAGTCCCCGTTCGAAAGCACCAAGCCATTTCCGACGAACGGCCGGAACTTGTCGAACATGGCGCCCTTGCGGAACTTCGGACCCTCGTTCACCAGCACTTCGTGCACCAATCGCGGGCTCGCGACGAAGTAGACCGGTGCCGGGCCGAGATAGAGTTTGACGACTTCGCCGTGCCCGGGCAATGTATCGGTGAATGCGAAGCGTCGCCGGAGGAGTGCCGGAGTGTGCCCGAGAAAAGGCCACCGGCCCGGTGCGACCGGGACGCTCATGCATACTCCTCGTTGCGCCATTGTGCGGATTCCCCAAGGAGACGGCTTAGGGTAGGCGCGTCCGGTCGAACGGGACAGTGCCCGATCGGGTGGTGTGGGCTCACGCGGATGGCCCAGTAGCCGAACCACGGGGAATCGCTAAGCTCTTTCCGATCCTACGGCTGACCAAGCCTCACTGAGAAGGTGTTCTTCGTGACACGATTACCGGCTTGGGTTCCACCGGGTGCCGATATCCCCGTGCCCGGCAGCGCCCGGGCACCCGGCTCCGGCGGCGCCGTCGAAGAAGTGGTGATCAAGGAAAAGCGCAGCCCCGATCGGGGATACCTGCGGACGCACGTTGCGGTTTCCGCGCTTTCCGGCGGAAGCGGTCGCAAGATCTGATGCGGACCTCTCCCATGCCGATGATCGAACCCCAGCCGGACCAGCCCGCCGCACCCGATGCGGACCGCGGGCGGACCCGGCTCACCCGGAAATGGGCGTACCTGCTCAGCGGCGTGACCGTCGTGTCGCTGAGCCGGGAGGAGCTCGACGTGGAGCTCGGCGGCCTGCTGGGCATGCTCTGCGATTCGCTGCACCGCGGCGATTCCCCGCACCGCACGCCCCCGGACCTGACCCCGGCCGAGCGGATCGGTGCGCGGCTGGTCGCCCTCGGCTACGTCGGCGAGCCCGGGCTGCGGTGCACGCTCGAGGTCCTCGGGAAGGGCCTGCCCGCGCTGCCCGAATTCCAGGCGGTGCCGGGCGTCGCGGACCGGGTCGTCGCGGCGCTGGGCGCGCTGTCCTGCGGCTTCCTGCTCGCGCACGAGCGCAGTGTCCTCGACCAGCAGGAGATCATGCACCTGTCGCTGCTCAAGGCGGTGCGGGATGCCCAGTGGAACCTGAAGCAGAGTGAAGCGCGCTTCGAAGAAGTGGTGACGTCGTCGGCGAGCGGGATCGCCGTCGTCGCCCTCGACGGCCGGATCGTGCGGGCCAACGCGGCGCTGGCCGAGATGCTCGGGCACCCGGTCGGCGAGCTGGCCGGCTCGGTGCTGTACGACGTCGTCCACCCCGACTCCGTCGAGGTCCTCCGCGACACGATGATGGCGCTCCTGGACGGCGGCAAGGAGCGGATCCGGCAGTCGGAGCGGCTGCTGCGCCGGGACGGCGACGTCGTCCGCATCTCGCTCACCGCCTCGCTGCTGCGCGACGCCGAAGACCGCCCCTCCCACTTCGTCGTCGTGATCGAGGACGGCACCGAGCTGATGCTCCTGCAGGGCGAGCTGAGCCGCCAGGCGCTGCACGACGTCCTCACCGGGCTGCCCAACCGCCAGTACTTCGGCACCCACCTGGAGACGGCGCTGCGGCGCGCCGACCCCGCGTACGGCGTCACGCTGTTCCACGTCGACCTCGACGCGTTCGGCATGGTCTGCAACAGCCTCGGCCGCCGGGTCGGCGAGCAGCTGCTCGTGCACTTCGCGCAGCGGCTCAAGGCGGTGATGGCCCGCGAAAAGGCGATGATCGCGCGGTTCCACAGCGACGAGTTCGGCATCCTGATCGAGAACACCGAGTCGACGCCCGACATCGACACCATCGTGCGCGCGATCAACGACGAGCTCGCCGAGCCGTTCTTCGTCGACGGGCACGGGCTCGCGCTGTCGGCCAGCGCCGGGGTGGTGCACCGGCCGGCGAAGGGCATCGACCCGCTGGAGCTGCTGCGCCAGGCGGACCAGACGTTGTGGCGCGCCAAGGAGCGGCGGCGCGGCCAGTGGAAGGTTTTCGACCGGGAGGCCGATGCCCACGACCGGCGGACGCAGGCGGTGGCCGTCGGCATGGCCGGCGCCTGGGAACACGGCGAGATCGGTGTGCGGTACCGGCCGATGGCGCGGCTGGCGGACGGCGAAGCCGCCGGCGTCGAAGCCCGCCTGCACTGGAACCGGCCGGTCGACACGGCCCTTTCGCACGAGTGCTGCGTGGAGCTCGCCGAGTCGACCGGGCTCGTGCTGCCGCTCGGCGACTGGGTGCTGCGCGCGGCCGGCCGGCAGGGCGAATGGTGGCGGCAGCGCGCCGGGTTCGGCCTCCCGATGGTCGCCGCCCTGACCGGGCACCAGGTGGCCGACGAGGCGCTCGGCACGCGGGTGACGCGCCTGCTGCGCGACACCGGCCTGCCGCCCGGGCAGCTGATGCTCGGCGTCCCGGCCGGGGCGCTGCCGGTGTCCGGCGTCATCGAGAACGTCACCGCGCTGGCCGACCTCGGCGTGCGCGTCATGCTCGACGAGTTCGGGCTGGGGCCCGACGACCTGCGGGCGATCGAGGAGCTGCCGGTGGACATCGTGCGCGTCGACCGGCGGCTCGCGGAGTGGCAGGCGTGGTCGGACTCGACGTTCCTCGGCGCCCTGGTGCCCCTGGTCCGGCAGGTCGGCGCGACGCTCGTCGTCGACGGGATCCACACCGAGGACCAGGCGAACTGGTGGCGCACGGCCGGCGCGGAGCTGGCGACCGGCGACTACTTCGGGGTGGCCAGGCCGCCGGCCGAGCTCGCCGGGCAGTTCGCCCGGGCCTGAGGCTGCCACCGGGTCAGCCCGACGGCGACCAGCACGACCGCCATGCCGCCGAGCACCCGGGGCGTCAGCGGTTCGCCGAGGAAGAGCGCGCCGAGCGCGACCGACACCACAGGCAGCAGGTAGCCGACCGTGGCCGCTGCGGTCGGGCCTTCGTCCGCGATGAGCCGGTAGTTGAGGTAGAAGGTGATCCCGGTCCCGAAGACGCCCAGGATCGTCACCGCGACGACGGCGGTGAGCGTCAGGTGCGGCGCGGTGGACGCGACCGGCAGTGCCAGCGCGGTCAGCGCGGTGGCCGTCATCAGCTGCGCGGCCGACAACGCGACCGGAGCGCCGTCCGCCGGCAGTTTCCGCGCCATGTACGCGAACGCGATCGCGTAGCTGAGGCCGGCGCCGAGCAGGGCGAGCGCACCCGTGCTCAGCAGCCCCGACTGCTGCCACGGCGCGAAGATCACCACGATGCCGGCGAAGCCGAGGGCCAGCCCGAGCAGCCGTGCGGGGTTGAGCCGCCGTTCCGTCCCGAGCGCGACGCCGATCAGCAGGGACCACAGCGGGGTGGTGGCGTTCATGACGCCGGCGACCCCGGAGTCGACGGTGCGTTCCCCGATGCCGAACAGCGCGAACGGCAGCGCGTTGCAGAAGAACGCGGCGATGATCAGCCGGCCCCAGGTCCCGCGGTCCCGTGGCAGCCGCTGCCGAGCCGCGACGGCCATGACCAGGAGCGTCAGCGCGCCGAGGGCGCACCGGACGAGGGTCAAGTGGACGGGGCTCAAGCCGGTCAAGGCCAGCTTGATCCAGAGGAAACCCGAGCCCCACAGCAGGGCCAGCACCACCATGCGCGCCGAGGCGCCCCGTCCACCGTTCATGAGAGCAACGGTGCCGAACAAGATCCGTCAGGACAAGCGAAGAGTTCTGGAGGGAGCTTTAAGGGTTTCTACAGTGTCTTGGCGCCAAAGCCGGTCGCCGAACAGCGCCAGCGCGGCGGGCAGCAGGACTCCGCGGACGACCGTCGCGTCGAGCAGGATCGCGAACGCCATGCCGAGGCCGAGCATCTTGTACTCGATCGCGGCGAGGCTGAGGAAGACGCTGAACACCCCGGTCATGATCAGCGCGGCGCTCGTCACCACGCCGGAACTGCTCGCGGTGCCTTCGATGATCGCCTGCCGGGCCGGCACCCCCCGGCGCCGGCGTTCGCGGATCCGGCTGAGGATGAACACGTGGTAGTCGGTGCTCAGGCCGAACAGCAGCACGAAGAGGAACATCGGCAGCCAGCCGAGCACTCCGCCGTAGGGCGTGAAACCCAGCAGCGGAGCCAGAAAGCCGCCCTGGAACACGAGGGTGAGCACGCCGTAGGCCGCGCCGGCCGACAGCAGGTTGAGCAGGATCGACACCACCGGCACCGCGACCGACCGGAACACCACGAGCAGCAGCACGAACGCGAGCAGCAGGATGGACCCGAAGGTGTACGGCGCCCGGGCGAGCACCTGCGTGGTGAAGTCGTGCGCTTCGGCGGTCCGGCCGGCCACCGCGTAGCCGACTCCGTCGATCCGCCCGACCGTCTGCGGCAGCAGGGTTTCGCGCAACGTCGTGAGGGTGCGGCTCGCCGCTTCGTCGTTGCCGGTGCCGCCGAGCGGGATCCGGACGACGAGCGCCTGGTCCACCGGCACGACGACGGCCGGTCGCGGTACCGCCGCGGTGAGCTCCCCGATCGCCCGGCGCAGCGCGGGCGTGTCGACCGGGCCGCCGCGGGTGTTCCAGAGGACGACGTGCGCGGGCATGGTCAGGCCGGGAAACGCTTCCTGGACGCGCACGGCCGCGTCGATCACCGGGATGCTGCGCGGCAGGCTTTCGGCCGGCGCCGGGTCCTGCAGCCGCATGCCCAGCGCGGGCAGGGTGAGCAGCACGAGCAGTGCGGTGGCGAGCCCGCTCCACAGTGCGGGCCGCCGGGTGACGACGGTCGCCACGGCGGCCCAGAAGCGGGAGCGCGTCGAACGGCGGCCCAGCCACGGGATGCGGCCGCGGTCCACCCGGGAGCCGAGCAGGGAAAGCGTCGCGGGAAGCACGGTCACCGCCGCCAGCACGGCCAGGGCGACGACGATGATCGTGCCCGCGGTCAGGCCTTGGAGGTTGTCGAGACCGGTGAACAGCAGGCCGGTCACGCACAGCAGGACGGTCAGTCCCGACACGACGATCACGTGCCCCGACGTCCGCGCGGCGATCCGGATCGACTCGTCGACGCCGTGGGCGCGTTCCTCCCGGACCCGGCGCAGGAAGAACAGCGAGTAGTCGACGCCGACGGCCATCCCGATCAGCAGCGTGATCGCGGAAGTCGCGCTGTTGACCGGGATCCAGTTGTCCACAACGGACAGGAAGCCGAAGGTGGCGAACACCGCCGTGCCCGCCAGCAGGACCGGGACCGCGGCGGCGACCAGCGAGCCGAACACCACCAGCAGGATCAGCACGGTGATCGGGAGCGAGCGGGCTTCCGACCGCCCGATGTCCTCCTTGATGCTCTTGTCGACCGCACCGGACACGGTGAGGTCGCCGGCCTGGGCCAGGCGGACGTCCGGGTGCCGGCCGGCGACCGCGTCGACGGCCGCGGTCGCCGTCGCCAGGCTCGACCGGATTTCGGTGCCGGTGCCGGTGATCCGGAAGGTGACCAGTTCCGACCGGCTGTCGGCGGAGACCTGGGAGCGGATGTCCGCGGCCGCGCCCGACGTCGTCAGCGTGGTCACCAGGTCGGCCGCGGCCGCTCGGGACAGGGGCTGGACGAGGACGTTCTCCCAGAAGGGTTCGCGGGTGTGCTGGCGGTCGAGGACGGCTTGGCCGGTACCGGCGTCACCGGCGGGGCTCGACCGTGCGTCGGTGCCGGGGGCGAACGTGCCGACGGCCCAGGCCAGCGCGACGAGCGCCAGCCAGCCGAGGATCGCGGCGGCGCGGTGCCGCAGCGACCAGTTCGTGACGGCTTCGACCACCGGTCCCCGCCGGTGAGCCGGGGTGCCTGCAGGCAGCATGAACTAAGGTCCTTTTCGTGAAGGGGTGATCCGATGAGAACTCGCCCTCGGGCGAGGTGGTTGCTTCTTCCTCCTGGGCCGCCGAGTTGCCGCTCGGCGGTCCAGGGCCTCAACTGCGTTTGGGGGTTCCGGGTGGCGGAGCCCCGGTGTCACAGCTCAGTCGACCTCCTTGAGCACGCGTTCGATGGACCGCAGCCGGTCCTGGACGTCCTTGAGCTGCCGCTCGGTCTCTTCCTGGGTCCGGACGGCTTTCTCGGCCAGCGACCGGTATTCGTCCTCCCGCGCCAGCTTCGCCTTGGCGCGCCAGGTCGAAGCCAGCTGCACGATCGCGATCGACAGCACGACGGTGATCAGGACGAAGACCCCGGTCACGCCGATGATCTCCTGCCACTGGTGCCAGTTCATTTCCGTCCCTCCTCGCCGTCCCCCTGGACGGATTCCGGTGTGGTGAGCGTCGGCACGGCGGCCGCGATCGCCTGCGGCGTCAGCACGGTGGAGAACGGCGTGACCTCGTAGAACCGCATAGTCTTGCCGTCTTCGCCGACCTCGGAGCTGGCGGTGACGAGGCCGGCGGCTTCCAGCTTGCGCAGGTGGACCTGCAGCAGCGCCCGGCTGATCCGCAGCTCGCGGGCCAGCTTGCTGACGTAGGTGCGTTCCGCGTGCAGGGCCGCGACGATCCGCAGCCGGTGCGGGTTGCCGAGGGCGCCCAGCTGCCGCAGGAGCTCGTCGCCGGTCGTCCACATGCAAACAAAAGTTAGCAGGTATCGGCCCGGATGGCCATCGGGGTGCTCCCCGAGATCACATCGGGAGGTTCGGGCCAGACGTGCCGCCCGGGAGGGAATTCGCGCTCAGCGCAGGGCTTTCCGGCGGCGGGTCAGCGCGGCCGGGTCGAGGTTCGCCCGGGTGCCGGCGTCGTGGCCGTCGAGGTAGCCGCTGCCGGACAGCCGCCGGGGCGAAGCGGCGCGCAGGTCGCCGTACTCCGAGTCGAACGCGTGCTGCACCATCTGCGCGCGGTCGCGGACCACCAGGGCCGCCGACCGCTCGCCGGGCACCGCTGTGCGGACGGCTTCCTGTTCGGCGTGGGAAAGCCGTTCGTGGACCGCGCGGGCGAAGCCGTGCAGCCACGTTCGCCGGTACGCGGCCAGGGATTCGCCGGGGAAGAACCCGCCCGGCCGGACGCGGGTCAGCTGCGTGCTCGCCTGCAGCAGGAGGCTGGTGAACAGCAGTTCCACCCGGCCGAGGTCGGAGCGGAACCCGAACACCGTGACGCTCTCGACCTTCTGGCCGAGGCGGTGCAGCAGTGTCCGGCAGCGCAGCGGGTACGCGACCGAGGTGAGCAGGCTCGCCTTCTCGCGGCTGTACGGGTCGGCGATGGGGATCTTGAGCGTGCCGATCTCGTCGGTGCCGGCCCCGGACGCGGCGAGCATCGCCTGGTCGATGCCGTACCGCGCGACGAGTTCGGCGGCCTTCTGGTTGTACGCCTCGGCTTCCGCCTCGGTGACCGCCGGGTCTTCGGCCTTGGCCAGCAGCTTGCGGATGCGCTCGAGCTGCGGGTCTGACTCGGTCATGCCGAGAGGGTATTCGATCAGGTGTTCGGGCGCGTGGACCGGGTCGGCGTGTCGAGGTACGCGTCGAGCGTGACGGCCAGCGCCGCTTCGGGTGACGGCGCGAAGCTCGCCCCGGCCAGACCGCCCCACAGCCACAACTGGGCGAGGCCGTGCAGGGCCGCCCACAGCGACGCGGCGACCAGCCGCGGGTCGGCGCGGTGGGTGCCGGCCGCCGCGACCAGTGCCGCGAACTCGTCGAACACCGCGCTGGACGCCGCCGCGAGCGCCGGCTCGCCCGGGTCGATCAGGTCGCGGCGGAACATCAGCTCGAACATCGCCGGGTTCTGCAGCGCGAAGTCGACGTAGCTGTGACACGCCGCCGTGAGCCGCTCCCGCGGGCCGCCGTCCGGCAGGCGAGTGCGGCGTTCCAGCAGCTCGGTGAAGCCCTGGGTGGCCACGGCCGAGAGGAGTTCGGCGCGGCCCGAGAAGTGCCGCAGCGGCGCGCCGTGCGAAACCCCGGCGGCCTTGGCGATCCCGCGCAGCGTGACCGCGCCGACGCCTTCGCCGGCCAGCAGTTCCGACGCCGTCGTGATCAGGCGTTGCCGGGTGCCCACGCCTCGTCCAGTGCCATCGGGAGCAGGTCGGGGCGCTTCGGGAAGAAGCCGTCGCCGGGCTCGCGGCCGATCAGCCGGTTGCGCGTGCGGGTCACGGCGACCGGCAGCACCTCCCGGAGCAGCCACTGCAGGTCGGCGCGCCGGCTGCCGGGCGCCGCGGTGCCGGGCAGCGGCTCGAGCCAGGCCGGGTCGTGGCCGAGGCCGAGCCGGGCGAGGACGTGGGCGGCGAGCCGGCGGTGGCCGTGGGCGGACAGGTGGAGCCGGTCGGCGCCGAAGTAGCGTGAATCGGTGACGGCCGGGTCGGGCCACAGGTCGATGAGCTGGGCCCCGTAGCTGACGGCCGCTTCGCGGATGGCTTCGTTGAGCGCGACGATCCGCGGCCGCATCCGGCCGCCCAGCGGCATCCGGCGGGAGACGTCGCTGAGTGTGAACGTGACGACCACCGGCGAGATCTCGGTGCAGGCGCGGATGGCGGCGTCGACCCGGCGGGCGACGGTCCGGGCGTCCCAGCCGCGGCTCATGATGTCGTTGCCGCCGCCGAAGAGGGCGACCAGGTCGGGTTCGAGCCGGGTGGCCGCCGGGATCTGCTCGGGCACGATCTGGTCGAGCCGGCGCCCGCGGACGGCGAGGTTGGCGTAGCGGAAGCCGGGCTCGTCCTCCGCCAGGCGAGCGGCGACGAAGTCGGCCCAGCCGCGGTAGTGGCGCTGGTCCGGGTACGGGTCGTCGAGGCCTTCGGCACAGCTGTCGCCGAGGACGACGAAACGGTGGTAGCTCATCCCGATCTCCGTAACCCGTGGTTCACCTTGTGGACACTGTCTATCAAACTTCTGTAGACGGTGTCTACTTCGGGGTTCACCCGAGCCAGGGGCCGAGCTTGTCGGGGTTCCGGACGGCCCACAGGTGCGTGATCCGGTCGTCCGCGACGGCGAAGGCGTAGACGGCGGCCAGCTCGTCCCCGCGGCGCAGGACCAGGCCGGGCAGGCCGTTGACGGTGCGCTCTTCGAGCGTCAGCGCACCGAACGCGGCCAGCTCGGCCACGTACCGGGCGACGGGTTCGGCGCCTTCGATCGGCGCGATCGCGGCGCGGACCCGGCCGCCGCCGTCCGCGGTCAAGGTCGCGCCGGGGTCGAGCAGCCCGATCAGGGTGCCGATGTCCCCGGCGGCCCAAGCCTCCTTGAAGTCCCGCACCAGGGCGGCCTGCCGGGCGGCCGGCGCGGCGGGCCGGGCGGCGCGGATCCGGCGGCGGGCCGCGGACGCCAGTTCCCGGCACGCGGCCGGCGTCCGGCCGGTGATTTCGGCGACCTCGGCGAAGGAGTACCCGAAGACGTCGTGCAGGACGAGTGCCACGCGCTGCGGCGGGGTCATCGCTTCGAGCGCGACGAGGAAGGCCATGCTCACCGACTCGTCCAGGGTGATCCGGTCGGCCGGGTCGGGCTGGTCGGGCAGCGGCTCGGGCAGCCACTGGCCCACGTACCGCTCCCGCCGCACCCGCGCCGAGCCCAGGACGTCCAGGCAGATGCGGCCGGCCACCGTCGTCAGCCAGGCGCCGGGCGAGGAGATCGCGTCCTGCTGAGCCGGGGACAAGGCGTACCAGCGGGTGTAGGTCTCCTGGACGGCGTCCTCGGCTTCGGTCAGCGAGCCGAGCAGCCGGTAGGCGAGGTTGACCAGGTGCCGCCGTTCGGCGACGGGAAGTTCCGATGGCGTCGTCATGACTCCTCCGACGACACAGCCTGCCCGAACGTCAGGCCTGACATTCCCGTGGCCTGCTTCGTCGTACTGCTCGAAGCCAACCGAACAGGGGAGAACGACGATGAAGATCGGAATCGTGCTCGGCAGCACCCGCCCGGGCCGCGTCGGAGACCAGGTGGCCCGCTGGGTACACGAGCGGGCCGCGCGCCGGGGTGACGCCGAGTTCGCCGTGATCGACCTGCGTGACCACCCGCTGCCCCACCTCGAGGAGCCGCCGGGCTTCTCGGGGCAGTACCAGGACGAGCGCACCCGGGCCTTCGCCGCCCTCGTCGCGTCGTGCGACGGGTTCGTCTTCGTCACGCCGGAGTACAACCACTCCGTTCCCGGCGTGCTCAAGAACGCCATGGACCACGTCCACATCGAATGGAACACCAAGGCGGCCGGGTTCGTCTCGTACGGCGGTGCGGGCGGCGCCCGCTCGGTCGAGCAGCTGCGGCTCGTCTGCGGGGCACTGCAGCTCGCCGACGTTTCCCCGCAGGTCACGCTCCCGCTGGCGACCGAGTTCGAGAACCGCACGGTCTTCGCGCCGGGCGACCACCAGCTCGCCGCCCTGGACACGCTGCTCGACCACGTCGTCGCCTGGAGCACCGCGCTGGCGCCGCTGCGGGGCGGGGAGGCGGAAGCCGCGATCAGGTGCCGGCTCGACGAGGTCGTCGAGGCGCTCCGGGCCAAGGATCTCGAGGCCCTGCGCGGGGTCTACGCGCCGGACGTGGTGTCCTTCGACGTCGAACCGCCGCTGCAGCACGCCGGGGTCGAAGCGAAGCTGAAGAACTGGGCGAAGGTGTTCACCATCTTCGAAAAGGTGGACTACGAGCTGCGCGACCTGACCGTCACCGTGAGCGCCGGCTTGGCCGTCGGCCACGGCTTCGGCCGGATCAGCGGCACGCTGCCGAGCGGGGAAGCCGTGACCGGCATGTGGGTCCGGGCCACCTTCGTCTTCCGGTACCGCGGCGACGGCTGGGTGATCGTCCACGACCAGGCGTCCGTGCCGTTCGACGTGGCGAGCGGCCGGGGCGTGACCGACCTCGAACCCTGAGGTCTCAAGCCGTGGGCGGCGTCGAACCGAGGGCGTCGAACAGCGCCGTGGCGAGCACCAGCCCGTCCCGGGCGACCGGGGCGAGCAGGTGCTCGTCCGGCGCGTGCTGGTGGCAACCCGGGTACGAGTGCGGCAGCCACAGCGTCGCCAGCCCGAGGATGTCGGTGAACACGTGGTTCGGCAGGCCGCCGCCGAAGTTCGGCAGCACCGCCACCGGGCGGTCCGAGACCGAGTTCAGCCTCGCCCGCGCCCAGCTCACCCACGGGTCGCCGACCGGTGTGCGGCTCGCCGGGAAACTGGCTTCCGTGCGCACCGAAACCATCGGAAACCCTTGTGCGGCAAGATGTTTGCGAATGACCGGAGCGACGCCCTCGACGTCCGTTCCCGCCACGTACCGCAGCTGCAGCACCGCTCGCGCGCGGCCGGGGATCGCGTTGACCGGGCGGTCGACGTCCGCCGCGCCGAGTGAGAGCACCTCCAGGGTGTTCCAGCCGTAGAGCCGCTCGGCGGGCGTCAGCCGCGGGTCGCCCCACGTCTCGTCGAGGTCCGGGTCGCCCGGCGTGGCGCCGACGACGACGTCCGCCAAGGCCGCGCGCACGGACTCCGGCAGCTCCGGCGGCAGCAGTTCCGGGACCCGGATGCGGCCGTGGCCGTCGACCAGGCTCGCGATCGCGCCGGCCAGCGTCGTGGCCGGGTTGCGCAGGATGCCGCCCCAGTTGCCGGAGTGGTGGCCGCCCGGACGGAGGTCGACGTCCAGGTCGATCCGGACGCCGCCGCGCGCGCCGAGGAACAACGTCGGGGTCGCCGCGTCGAGGCGCGGGCCGTCGGAGGCGATCAGGACGTCCGCCCGCAGCAAGGCCTTCTCCCGCGCGGCGAACTCCGCGAGCCCCGGTGAGCCGATCTCCTCGCCGGTCTCGAACAGGAACGCGAGGTTGAAGCCCAGCCGCCCGCGCTCGGCCAGCACCAGCCGCAACGCGGTCAGGTTGATCAGGTGCTGGCCCTTGTTGTCCGCGGTCCCGCGGCCGTACCAGCGATCGCCGTCCGCGGTGAGCGTCCACGGGTCCCGGCCGTCGCCCCACCGGCCGGCTTCCCCGACGACGTCGGCGTGGCCGTAGCAGAGCAGTGTCGGCAGCTCGGCCGACTCGGTGCGGACGCCGACGAGGAACGGCCCGCCCGCCGGATCGGGGTTCGCGTGCTGGGTGACTTCGCAGCCGAGTCCGGTCAGCGCGGGCGTCAGGACCTCGTCCAGGTACGCCTGGATCGCGGCGCGGCCTTCGGGAGCGTCGCTGACCGTGCGGTAGGCGACCAGCCCGGCCAGTTCGGCGAAGAGGGCGCCGGAGTCGACGTGGGTGCGGGCCTTGTCGAGCAGTTCCATGACCGCCAGGCTAAAGGCCCCGAACTGTACGAACGATCGTGCTACCTTCGGCCTCATGAACGTCGACGGCGTGTTTGTGGGGGAACCGAGCGTCCTGGGGTACCGGCGGGACCGGCCGGTGCGGAGCGCGATCACGAAGGCGCGGGTCACGGCGCCGGAGCTGACCCTGACCGAGCTGAACCTCGACGGTGACCGGCAGGCCGACCTCACCGTGCACGGCGGCGTCGACAAAGCGGTCTACGTCTACCCGGCCGAGCACTACCCGGCGTGGGCGGCCGACGGTCTCGAGGCCGAGCCGGGCGGCTTCGGCGAGAACGTCTCGCTGACCGGCGTCACCGAGGACGACGTCCGGATCGGGGACGTCTGGTCCTGGGGCACGGCGCTGGTCCAGGTGTCCCAGCCGCGGCAGCCGTGCTTCAAGCTGGCCATGAAGACCGGCCGCAAGGACGTCACGCCGCTGATGATCGACAGCGGGCGGTGCGGTTGGTACCTGCGCGTGCTGCGGCCCGGCACGGTGCCGACGTCCGGGCCGATCGAGCTGGCCGAGCGCGCGGACGGCCCGACGATCACCGAGGTGTACCTGGTCTCCTTCGCCAACTACGGGCAGCTGCCGGAGGACAAGGTCGAGGCGGCGCTGGACCTCGCCGACCGGGTGCTGGCCACGCCCGCGCTTTCGGCCTCCTACCGCGACGGCGTCCAGTCCACAGTGGACCGCTGGCGGGCGCGGCGTGCCGGGTGACGGCCGGATCGCCCGCGGCGACGCGACCCGGCGCCTGGTGCTGCGCCGGGCCGTGGACGTCGCTTCGGTCGACGGCCTCGCGGGGCTGTCCCTCGGCCGGCTGGCCACCGAGCTGGAGCTGAGCAAGAGCGGGGTGTTCGCGCTGTTCGGTTCCAAGGAGGAACTGCAGCTCGCGACGATCGACGCCGCGCTGGAGATCTTCCGGTCGCACGTCGTGACGCCGGCGCGGGCGGTGGCGCCCGGCCTGCCCCGGCTGCGCGCGGTGTGCGAGAAGTGGCTGGATTACTCGGAACGGCGGGTCTTCCCGGGCGGCTGCTTCTTCTTCAACGTCGGCGCGGAGTTCGACGCGCGCCCGGGCCGCGTGCACGACGCGGTGGCGGCGGCGAGCGGCTCGTTCGCCGCCTTCCTCCGGGAAACGGCGTCCGACGCGGTGGCCCGTGGCGAAGTCGACGCGGACGCCGAGGTCCTGGCGTTCGAACTCCACGCGCTGGGCCGCGCGGCCAACGCGGACGCCGTCCTCCACGGCGGAACCTGGGCCTACGAACTGGCCAGGCGGGCGATCCGCGCCCGGCTTGGGGCCGTCGCGCGGGCTTGAGGGGAACGCGTGAGAGTACCGATCGTCGCCGTGGTGGCGGCTGCGCTGATGCTGGCCGGGTGTGGCGAGGAACCCGACCGGCCGTATGCCGGGTCGGGGACCATCGGCGGACGGGCGGTCGGGCCGTACGACCCGCCGTTCGGCGCGGAGGGATGCCCGCCCCGGACACGTCACTTCCAGTCGACCTGCGGGGAGCGGTAGAAGTCGATGCCCTGCGCCACCCAGCGCGGGGCCTGCTTCGCCAGCCGCGCGCGGTAGGCGTCCCAGTTGTGCGTCGACTTCGGGGACCAGCCGATCTCCGCGATCCCCGGCAGCCGCGGGAACGCCATGTACTCGATGTCGTCGCTGGTGCGGATGGTCTCGGTCCACAGCGGCGCTTCGACGCCCGCGACCTGGCTCTCGCCGACGCCCTTGACCAGCGTCGCCGGGTCCCAGCCGTACCCGTCGCGAACCTCGATCAACGCGGCCCAGTCCTGGCCGAGCGGCGTCTGCGGGGTGTACTTCATGTCGAGGTAGGCGTAGTTCGCCGGCGACATCAAGATCTTGTTGCCGCGCGCCGCGGCCGCCGCGACGTCCGGGTTGTCGCCGCCGAAGTCCCAGTACTGCGGGACCGCCGACACCGGCGGGACCGACTTGGCGATCTCGTGCCAGCCGGTGACCTTCTTGCCGTACTTCGCGACGATCGGCTGCACCTTGTGCTCGAAGGTGAGGTAGTCCGCGGGCGGCGTCGAATGGGCTTCGTCGCCCCCGATGTGCAGGTACGGGCCCGGCGTGAGGGCCGCCAGCTCGCGCACGACGTCCTCGACGAACTTATACGTGATCGGCGAGGAGATGCACAGCGAGCTGTAGCCGACCTCGGTGTCCGTGCGTGGCGGGACGGCCTTCCCGTCGCAGTTCAGCTCGGCGTACGTCGACTGCGCCGCGTTCGTGTGGCCCGGCATGTCGATCTCCGGGATCACCGTGATGTGCCGCGAAGCCGCGTACGCGACGATGTCCCGGTACTGCGCCTGCGTGTAGTAGCCGCCCGGGTCGCCGTCGACCGCGGTCTTGCCGCCGACCGTCGCCAGCTTCGGCCAGCTCTTGATCTCGATCCGCCAGCCCTGGTCGTCGGCCAGGTGCAGGTGCAGCGTGTTGACCTTGTACTGGGCGATCTGGTCGATGTAGGTCTTCACCTGGTCCGGCTTGAAGAAGTGCCGGGCGACGTCGAGCATCGCGCCACGCTCGGCGAAGCGCGGGTAGTCGAGGATCGTGCCGCCGGCGACGGTCCAGGTCCGGTGCTGGACGCGCTGGGCGTCGATCGCCGACGGCAGCAGCTGCCGCAGCGACTGCACGCCTTCGAAGAGCCCGTCGGCGGTGTTGGCTTTCACCGTGACGCCGTCGCGCGCGACCCTCAGTTCGTAACCCTCGGTGCCGATCCGCGGGTCGTGGCCCAGCTTCAGCGAGAGCGCGGGCAGGCCGGCGGCGTGCGGCACGACCGGCAGCGGGAAGCCGGTGGCCGGGCGGAGCAGGCCGCGCAGGTAGTCCGCGACCTGGCCGGCCCCGCGGTCGGCGGCGATCACGGTCGACGGCGTGAGCCGGAATTCGCCGCGCGGGTCGGCCTTCGCCGAGACGGGCGCCGGGACGAGGTCGGTCACGCTCCGTTCGGGAGCGTCCGCGGCGGCCACCGCGGACGCGGGCAGGCCGGCGGCCGTGAGACTCACGACGGCCGCGGTCAGGACGGCTCTGGACAAGCGCATCGAAGCACCTCCGGTCGGGGGACTCCCTGCAAAGGTACAGACCAGCCGGAGCATTTGGAACATTTCTTAACGAAGGGCTTTCCGGATCGCCTCCAGGACGCTCGGGTCCTCGATCGTCGAGGGCACCGCCTCGTCGCGGCCGTCGGCGATCGCGCGCATCGTCTTGCGCAGGATCTTCCCCGACCGCGTCTTCGGCAGGGCGTCCACAATGGACACATCGCGGAACGCGGCGACCGGGCCGATGTCCCGCCGGACCAGCGCCACGAGTTCGTCCCGAAGCTGGTCCGCCGGGACGTCCACGCCCGCCTTGAGCACCACGAACCCGCGCGGCAGCTGGCCCTTGAGCTGGTCGGCCACGCCGATCACGGCGCACTCGGCGACCGCCGGGTGCGAAGCCAGCACGGCCTCCATCGACCCGGTGGACAGCCGGTGCCCGGCGACGTTGATGACGTCGTCGGTCCGGCCCATGACGAACAGGTAGCCGTCTTCGTCGAAGTAGCCGGAGTCGCCGGTCAGGTAATGACCTTCGTAGCGCGAGAGGTAGGCCTCGCGGTACCGCTCGTCGTCACCCCACAGCGTCGGCAGCGATCCCGGCGGCAGCGGCAGCTTCACGGTGATGGCGCCTTCGCGCCCGGCCGGCAGCTCCTCGCCCGCCTGGTCGAGGATCCGGACGTCCCAGCCGGGGACGGGCTTGGTCGCCGACCCCGCCTTGACGTCCATCGGCTCCAGGCCGCGCGGGTTGGCGGCGATCGGCCAGCCGGTCTCGGTCTGCCACCAGTGGTCGACGACCGGCACCCCGAGCTTCTCGTGCGCCCAGTGGTAGGTCTCCGGGTCGAGCCGCTCGCCGGCCATGAACAGCGTCCGGAACTGCTTCAGCTCGTACTTCTCCAGCTCACGGGCGTCCGGGTCGACCTTCTTGACGGCCCGCAGCGCGGTCGGCGCGGTGAACAGCGCCTGGACCTCGTGCTCGGCGATGACCCGCCAGAACGCGCCCGCATCCGGTGTGCCGACCGGCTTGCCTTCGTACATCACCGTCGTCGCGCCGACCAGCAGCGGCGCGTACACGATGTAGGAGTGCCCGACGACCCAGCCGACGTCGGACGCCGTCCACCAGACGTCACCGGCGTGGACGTCGTAGACGGCTTCCATCGAGTAGGCGAGCGCGACGGCGTGACCGCCGGTGTCGCGCACGACGCCCTTCGGCTTTCCGGTCGTCCCGGACGTGTAGAGGATGTACAGCGGATCGGTGGCCGCGACCGGGACCGGGTCGGCCGGGTCGGCGCCCACCGCCAGCTCGCGCCAGTCGAGGTCGCGGCCGGTCAGCACGGCCGGTGCCTGCTCGCGCTGCAGCACGACGACGTGGTCGGGCTGGTGCTCGGTCATCCCCAGCGCGGCTTCGATGATCGGCTGGTACTCGACCACCCGCGTCGGCTCGATGCCGCAGGACGCCGCCAGGATGACCTTCGGCTTCGCGTCTTCGATCCGCGCGGCCAGCTCCTTCGGCGCGAACCCGCCGAAGACCACCGAGTGCACGGCGCCGATCCGCGCGCAGGCCAGCATCGCGATCGCGGCCTCCGGCACCATCGGGAGGTAGACGATCACCCGGTCACCCTTCGTGACCCCCAGCGAGCTGAGCGCGCCGGCGAAGCGGGCGACCGTGTCCCGCAGCTCCTCGTACGAGTACGTGCGTTTCCGTCCGGTCACGGGAGAGTCCCAGATCAGCGCGGCCTGGCCGCCGCGGCCGGCCTCGACGTGCCGGTCCAGCGCGTTGTACGAGGTGTTCAGCTCGGCGTCCGGGAACCACCGGTGGAAGGGCGGGTTCGAGTCGTCCAGGGCCCGCTCCGGCCGCCTGGTCCAGCTGATCGACTCCGCCGCGGCCAGCCAGAACGCGTCCGGCTCGGCCAGGCTGCGCCGGTAGGCTTCGGAGTACGCGCCCATGCTCCGCTCCTTCGGGTCGGAGGTTCCGCCGTTCCCCATCATGGCGCGGGAGCGGCGGCCGCGCCGGATTCCACCGCGGAAAGACCCGGCAACCTCACGGAGCCCGGGAGCGTCCTAAGCTGGACCGCGGGAAAACGCCGCGTGACGGCCACGAAGTGAACACGGACAGTGAGGGGAGCCCGGCGGTGAACGGACTCGCGAGCGCGTTGCTCTCGCTAGCCCATTCCTTGTTCGGCCCGGGCTTCTGCCCCGGCGACTGGGTATGGGCCACGAGTGCGGCCGGCGCGCTCGTCGCGCTGCTTCCGCCGATCGGCGCGGTCGCCGTGTCGATCATCCGGAAGGGCACCGGCAACCGCTACGACGCCACGACGCTGGGCGTCTTCGGGGTGATCGGCCTGTTCAGCACGCTGGTGCTGCCGTGGCTGCTGGCCATCGGCGTCTCGGGCGTCTTCCAGGCGGCGTTCGGCAACAGGAAGACCGGGCTGTCGGCGGACGAGCTCAAGACGCTCAACGGCGCCGGCGGCTGCTGGGTGGACAACCAGCGGGAGTACCTGGGCGGCGGTCAGACCGTCTTCGACGTGCTGTCCTCGCAGCACGGCAAGGAGATCCCGTTCTTCGTCTACCTGCTGGCGTTCGCCGTCCTGGGCGCGGGCTCGCTGTTCTTCGTGATGCTGCAGGGCCGCACGGCCTTCCGCCGCGGCCCGAAGTGGCCGTCGCGGTTCTTCTGGATCCCGTTCGCCGCGATGCTCGTGTTCAGCGTCGGCATGGAGGCGAACACCGCGCTGCACTTCTTCCTCGGCTTCCTGCCGTTCAGCGTGCTGGGCCTGATCCCGGTCGCGATGGTCGGGCCGCCGCCGTGGTCGGTGATCAACCGATCCGACCGGTCGGACGAGCCGCCGCCGCGCCGCCAGCAGGAGCCCCAGGGGCCGCCGCCCTCGCAGGTCCAGCCGCGCCCCACCCCGCCGCCCCCGCCGCCGCCGGTCAACCGGCCGTACCCGAAGACGGCGCTGGCTTCCGCGCCCGAGCCGCCGTCCCCGCCGCTCGGCGCGCTGGCCGCGGCGCCGGGCCCGATCCCGCCGCCGCCCGGCTCCCGCAACGCCGGCGGCAGCCGCTACCGCCGCGTCAAGCAGCTCGGCGCGGGCGGCTTCGGCACGGTCTGGCAGGCCGTCGACACGCAGCTGAACCGCACGGTCGCGCTGAAGATCGCGCACGCGCCGGACCGCGACACGGCCGAGCGCATGCAGCGCGAGGCCCGCGCGCTGGCCGTGGTCAGCCACCCGAACTGCGTCAAGGTGTACGACCTCGCCGAGGAGCCGGACGGCCTCGCGCTGGTGATGGAGTACCTCGAAGGCCGTCCGCTGGCCGAGCTGGTCGACGGCCAGGGCCCGCTCGACGACGTCGCGGCGGGCCGCCTGTGGGCGACGATGGCGGGTGCCCTGGCGGCGGCGCACGAGAAGGGTGTCCTGCACCGCGACATCAAGCCGTCGAACGTCGTCCTCGACCGCAGCGGCCTGGCCCACCTGATCGACTTCGGCATCGCCCGCAGCCAGGGCGATTCGAAGATGACGGCCACCGGGATGATGATCGGCACGCCCGACTTCGTCGCCCCGGAGCAGGCAATGGGGTCGGCGGCGTCCCCGGCGTCCGACGCGTGGCAGCTGGCGGCGACGATCAGCTACGCGCTGTCCGGCCAGCCGCCGCGCGGAACGCGGGAGACGCCGATGGCGGCCCTGATGGCGGCGGCCCGGGCCGAGCCGGTGTCGCGGCTGCCCCAGCGCAGCGCGCACGCCCGCTTGCTGGCGGCCTCACTGGACCCGGAACCCCGCCGCCGCCCGACGTTGAACGCGGTGCGGCGCGAGGTCGAGGGCTGGCTGTCGCGGGCGGGCAAGTCTGCGGACGGCCCGGTGACGCGGGTCGTGCCGCGTCAGCCGGGGAGCGGGCTGCCCCGCCGCTGACCGGGCTTGGTCGCCGAGAAGGTCACGATCTCCTTCGGCCGCGCCTTCACCTCGACCTGCTCGAAGCCGGCCTTCACCAGGCGTTCCGGCAGCGTCGACGCGTCGACCACGTTCATCGTGTCGCCGATGTGCAGGAGCCGGAAGCGGAAGCTGAGCTGGCTGTCGGTCCCGCAGAACCGCCCGCCCGGGCGCAGCACCCGGGCGGCTTCGGCGAAGATCGCGTCCTGCAACGGCACCGTCGGGACGTGGTGCAGCATCGTGAAGCAGACGACCGCCGAGAAACGGCCGGCTTCGAACGGCATCTCCGCGCCGCTGCCCGCCACGACGTCGGCGCGGGTGCCGAACTTCGCGCGCAGGAGCTCGGTCGAGGCCGGGTCGATCTCGAGGACCGTCAGCTTCGGCACCACGTCGAGCAGCACCTTCGTCGTCGCGCCGAAGCCGGGGCCGAGCTCGAGGACGTCGTCGCCGAGGTCGTGGCGGGCCAGCCAGGGCGTCAGGCGTTCCTCGACGGTGTCCGCCCACTTGGGGGAGCTGCAGATCTTGCGGTGGATGAGGTTCATCGGCATGCCTCTGACGGTATTTCGGTACGCCGGTGACCGGTAGCCGATACGCTGCCAACTGATGTCGCGAACCGGTCAAGCCATGCTGCTCGGCGCGTTCGACCTGCCCGCCGGCACCTGGTTCCCCTGGCACGAGCACCCGGCGCACCAGCTGGTCTGGTCGGCCCGCGGCGTCGTCGCGGTCAAGGCGGGCGACGCCGGCTGGGTGCTGCCGCCGACGCGGGCCCTCTGGATGCCCGCCGGCGTCCGGCACCGCACCGGCGCGCTCGGGCGGGCGGCCCTGCGCGGCATCTATGCCGACCCGGCGCGCTCGCCGGTGTCGTGGCCGGAGCCGCGGATGGTCGTCGTCCGGCCGCTGCTGCGGGAACTGCTGGAGTACCTGACCGGCGACGGCGTCGCGCCCGCGGCCCGGCTGCGTGCCGAAGCCGTGGCCTTCGACCTGCTGGAGCCCCTGGACGTGGTGCCGATCGTGGTGCCGTCGCCGTCCGACCCGCGCGCGCTCGACGTGGCGGCGGCCGTGTTCGCGAACCCGGCCGATCCGCGGACCCTGGCCGAGTTCGGCCGCGACGTCGGGGCCGCGGAACGGACGCTGGCGCGGATCTTCGTCCGCGAGTGCCGGATGCCGTTCGGGACCTGGCGCACCCAGGCGCGGCTGCGTGCGGCGTTGCCGCTGCTGGCCGAGGCGACGCCGTTGGAGACGGTGGCCTGCCGCGTCGGGTACAGCTCGGCGAGCGCGTTCGTCGCGGCCTTCCGGCGGGCCGTCGGGGTCACGCCCGGGGCGTACTTCGCGGGCTGACTAGCGCCAGGACGGCAGCCAGCGCTCGGCCTCCCACTGGCCGTTCGTGATCGCGATGCCGTTCAGGATCGGCCACAGCCAGGCGAAGTTCGCCACCACCAGCCCGACGTACAGCGACACCACCAGCAGGCCCGTGCCGCGTCTCTCGAAGCCGCGCCGGGCGCTGCCGAGGATCTGGCCCAGGCACAACGTCAGCCCCAGCACCAGGAACGCCGCCAGCGGCGTCGCGTAGAAGAAGTACATCTGGCGGTCGATGTTGGTGAACCAGAAGACGTACCCGCCGAGGTAGCCGACCAGCACGGCCGCGTAGCGCCAGTCCGCGCGGAAGATCGAGCGCCACGCCGCCCAGCCGAGCATCGGGATCGCCAGCCACCACATCGCCGGGGTGCCGATCAGCATCGTCGCGCTGATGCAGCGGGCCTCGCCGCAGCCGGTGACTTCGCCGTTGTAGCTGTAGAGCATCGGGCGCAGGCCCATCGGCCACGTCCACGGCTTCGACTCCCACGGGTGCGGGTTGTCCTTGGGCGTGACCAGCGTTTCGTGGAAGTGCAGGACGTTGCCCGTGTAGTCGCCGAGCGAGCGCAGCGCCGGCGGCACCCACGACCAGAAGCCCGGGGCGATGTCCTTGATCTCGGTGTAGTGCCGGTCGGTGGCGGTCTCGCTGGCGAACCAGGCCCAGTACGCGGCGAAGTACATCAGGAACGGGATGATCAGGATCGCCCACAGCGCGGGCAGCACGTCCCGGCGGATCGTGCCCAGCCAGGGCCGTTCGACGCCGGCCGCGCGCCGGGCGGCGACGTCGAAGCCGACGCAGAGCAGCCCGAACGCGACGATGTAGTACAGCGCCGACCACTTGACGCCGAAGGTGAGCCCGATCATCAGGCCGGTCGCGAACCGCCACCAGCGGAACCCGAGCTTGGGGCCCCAGACGGACTCGTTGACCCAGCCCTCGCGGACCGCCGTCGCGAGCCGCTCGCGCACCTGGTCGCGGTCGGCGAGCAGGCAGGCGAACGCGGCGAGCACGAACAGCGCGATGAAGATGTCGAGCATGCCCATGCGCGACTGCAGGTGCAGGACGCCGTCGCTGATCACCAGGATGCCGGCGATGCCGCCGAGCAGCGTCGAGCGCGTCAGGCGGCGGGCGATGCGGACGACCAGCAGCACCATCAGCGTGCCGGCCAGCGCGGGCATGATGCGCCAGCCCCAGCCGTTGTAGCCGAACAGCCATTCGCCGATCGCGATCAGCTGCTTCGCCAGCGGCGGGTGGACGACCAGTTCGTAGCCGTAGTTGTCCTCGTAACCGCCGTTGCGCAGCACCTGCCACGCCTGCGGCACGTAGTGCTTCTCGTCGAAGACGGGACTGCCCTTGTCGGTCGGCACGCCGAGGTTCTGCAGCCGGACGATGCCGCCGATCACGGTCAGCACGAGGGTGACGACCCAGCCGCGCAGCCGGTCGGCCGGCATGCCTCGGCCGAGCAGGGTCAGCTCGCGGTCGGTGGGCGGCCGGAGCGCCTCGACCGGGTCCGGCCGGACGCTTTCGTCGTCGGGACGGGTCAGCACGGCGGTCACGGGGCGATCCTACGGGCGGGACGGGGCGTCCGTCGTCCGGATCCGCTGATCAGCCTAGGCTGGCCGGGTGACTTCGGGCCGCCTCATCCTCGCCGCCACCCCGCTCGGCGACGTCCGCGACGCTTCACCGCGCCTGGTTTCCGCACTGGCGGAAGCCGACGTCATCGCGGCGGAGGACACGCGGCGGCTGCGATCGCTGGCTTCCGCGCTGGAAGTGACCCCGCGCGGCCGGGTGGTGAGCTTCTACGAGGACGTGGAAACGGCGCGCCTGCCCAAGCTGCTCGAGGCGCTGCACGCGGGCGAGACGGTGGTCCTGGTGACGGACGCCGGGATGCCGAGCGTGTCCGACCCGGGCTTCCGCCTGGTCGCGGCCTGTGTGGCGGAAGACCTGCCGGTGACGTGCCTGCCGGGCCCGTCCGCGGTGACGACGGCGCTCGCGTTGTCCGGATTGCCGTGTGACCGGTTCTGTTTCGAGGGGTTCGCGCCACGCAAGCCGGGCGAGCGGACGAAGTGGCTGACGTCGTTGCGCGCCGAACCCCGGACCGCGGTGTTCTTCGAGTCCCCGCACCGGCTGGCATCCCTTTTGTCCGATGCGGCCGCGGTGCTGGGCCCGGACCGCCCCGCCGCGGTCTGCCGGGAGCTGACGAAGACGTATGAAGAGGTGAAGCGGGGAACGCTCGCGGAGCTGGCTTCGTGGGCCGCGGACGGGGTGCGCGGCGAGATCACAGTGGTGCTCTCGGGTGCCGAGCCGCGGGCGGTTTCGGTGGTGGACCTGGTGGACGAGGTCGCGGCCCGGGTGGCCGCCGGCGAGCGCTTGAAGTCAGCGGCGGCCGAGGTCGCCGAGGCGACCGGAGTGTCCAAAAAGGAGCTCTACGACGCCGTGCTGGCGTCCCGGGTCAAGTGAGCAGCGCCGTGACCTCGGCAGCTGACTCGTGACCGCGTAACAGCGGCGCGTCACCCGCCGACCTTGGTGAGTGGTGATCCTCCGCCCCGCGGAAGATCCCGCCGAGGAGGTGGAACGTGGAACCGGGCGAGGCTTACGCCGAGATCCGCCGACAGGTACGGGCCCGGTACCGGCTCGAGGACTACCACTTCCCGCAGGCCGGCCTGGTGCAGCTCGACCGCAACCTGGCAGAGCTGTGGGCCGCGGAGGGCGCCGGCTTGTGGACGGCCGTGATCGCGCTGGCCGGTCGCATGGCGGAAGGCGTGCTGAAGGCGACGCTCGTCGAACGGGGAATGGAGCCGTCGACGGTCGGTGGTCTCGAACTCGGGCGGCTCATCAAGACGGCGGCCCAGCGCGGGATCCTGCCGCCGGACACGATGTCGTTGAGCGGTCGGGGCGTGGCTCACCACGCGCGGCGGCTCCGGAACTGGGGAGCGCACTTCTCGCTGCACGCGGGCGCGGACGAGCTGACGGCGACCCAGTCGCTGGCGACGCTCGTGTCCTTCACCGAGGCGTTGCAGCGGCGTCCCACGAGCCTGAAGTACGGGAAAGTCCCGGTACTCGACGTCGACTGGCTGGGCGAGCATTGGCACACGGTCAAGGCGCGAGTGCTGGTGACCGTGCTGGCGAAGCTCGGGCGGGCCGAGCGGGCAGCGCTGCTCGCCGAGCCTGCCCCGCTCTACCGCCACATCGTGACGCTCGGCTCGCTGCGGACCATCGCCGAGCTGGTCATCCTCGTCCGCAAGGCGGGCCTGCCGCTGGAACCGCTGCGATCGGCGATCCGCGACGACTTCCACTCGATCCTGCTCGGGTGCGCGTGGAGCTCGACGAAAGGCGCGGTGAAGCTGGCCAACGCCGTGCGTGGCATTGGCCTCACGGGCTACGGTCAGGTGCTGAACGTCATGCACCCGGCGGATGCGGAGAGCGTCATCGAGCTGCTCTCCCGGCGCAACTCGCACTTCGCCGCGCGGTACCTGACCGGGATAGCCACTGCCAACGCGGCCCTGTTCCGCAGCGTCACGGAGGAGATCGCTCGCTCGCCCAAGGTCCGGGAAAAGTTCGTCGGAGCACTGTGGTCGGGCGCGAATGGCCGAGTCCGTTTCGTGGGCAACCGGCTCGTCCTGCTCCAGCGGTTCCCCTTCGCCCTCCGCCGGGCGGCCATCGCGGCCGCCCCGCCCGGGCTCCTCGACGACTGGATGCGGGTCGGCATGCCGGTGCGGGTACTGCAGATCGGGCTCATCCGGTACGCCGAGCTCAACGGCGACGCTTCGGACGGTGCGCGGGCGGAGCGGCGGCGGCTGCTGCTGCTTTGCCAGGGCCGGGTAGCCGACGCTCAGCTCTTCGACCTCCGCAACGTTCCTTTCGTGCTGCACCGGATCGGCGTCCAGGCCGGCTCCCACTTCGGCCGGAGCGTGTTCCGGTTCCTGTTCGAGAAAGCGGCGCTCCGGACCTTTCCCGGCCGGCGCGACCAGCACGCGGCCCTGCGCATGTTGTTCGACGTCGCGCAGGTCGCTCCCGACCTCGCGTCGTCGGTGGCGGCCGAAGTCCGCGGGTTCCTGGAAGAAACCGTGGGCCCGGAGTCGGAATGGGATCTGGCGGAGGCCTGCGGCTTGCTGCACCTGCTTGGTGAGGAGGACATCGAGCCCGCCTTCCACCCGCTCGCGACCGGTGCCGGCGACGACCTCGCGGCCTGGCTCGAGGTAGCTACTCCGCATGAGGCGGCGCTCGCCGTGCTCGGGTGCGTCCGGGTGTTGGCGGTACCGGTCGCGGACATTCCGGCGCCGGTGCTGGCGCGGGCGCGGGCGCTCCAGTCGTTCGAAGGGCCGTCCGTTCCGCTGGAGCTGTCCGCGGTCCTGACTGCCGAGATGGCGGCGGTTTCGGCGGACTCGACCGCGACGCAGGTGCCGGTGGAGGAGGACCCGACCGGGGAACTGGCCGAGGTCGCGGCGGAGTTGTCCGGTTTCTCGGAGCCGGAGGCCGAAGCTGTGACCGCGTACCTCGACTGACCGGCGGGGTCAAGTGAGCAGCGCCGTGACCGCGGCATGCGCCTTCGCCGCGTCCGGGGCGTCGCCGGTGATCACGTCCGTGTAGACGAACGACTCGCCGATGCGCACCAGCAGGTAAGCCAGGTCCGGCACCGGCAGCGGCGGCTCCAGGCGGCCTGCGGCGACTTCGCCGGCCACCAGCTCGGTCAGCTTCTCCGTGGTGCGTCGCTGGCAAACGCTTGCGCGGGTCGTCAGCAGCCGCAGAGCCCGCTCCGGCTCGCGGCGCAGGAAGTCGCGGAACGGCGGGGAGTCGTTCGCCAGCCGGACGTAGCCGCTCACGAAGTCCGCCACCCCCGCGGCGCCGCGGCCGGCGCAGGCCGGCCAGAGCCGGGTGATCGATGCCGATGACAGGGACCACAGGATCTCGCCCAGCAGCCGGTCGCGGCCGCCGATGCGGCGGTGCAGCGTCGCCCGGCTGATCGACAGCTCCTGGGCCAGCTCGCCCATGTCCAGCCGGCGGCCGGACAGGAACCACTCACGGGCCACCTCGAACTCCTGAGACATATGCCAGAATGTCTCACAACCACGACGGAGAGGGAACGCGACATGCGCGCAGTGCAGGTGACCGAGTTCGGCGGACCCGAGGTGCTCACCCCCGTCGAGCTGCCCGACCCGGTGGCCGGCCCCGGCGAGGTGCTCATCGACGTCGAACGCATCGGGGTCAACTACGCCGACACCCACCAGGCCGAGAACTCCTACCTCGCGCCGTCCCAGCTGCCGCTCGTTCCCGGTGGTGAGGTCGTCGGGACCCACGACGGCAAGCGGGTCGTCGCCCTGCTCAACGGCGGTGGCGGGTACGCCGAGAAGGCCGTCGCCCCGGCGGCGACCACCTTCCCGGTTCCCGACGGCATCGACGACCTCACCGCGCTGTCCATGCTGGTCCAGGGCACGACCGCCTGGGTCCTGCTCCGCAAGAACGCCCACCTCGAGCCCGGCGAGTCGGTCGTGGTGCACGCGGCTGCCGGTGGGGTGGGGACCGTCGCCGTGCAGCTCGCCAAGGCCTGGGGTGCCGGGCGCGTCATCGCCACCGCGAGCAGTGACGAGAAGCGCGCGCTCGCCCTCGAGCTCGGGGCCGACGTCGCCGTCGACTCCCGTGCCGGGGACATGACCGAGGCCCTGCTCGACGCCAACGGCCGCCGCGTCGACATCGTGCTCGACATGGTCGGCGGCACGACGACCGACCAGAGCATCGACGCGCTCGCCCCGTTCGGCCGGCTGGCCTTCTACGGCATGGCCGGGCGCGAGAACCCGAAGCCGGTCGAGCTGCGCAACATCCTCGGCCACAGCACCACGATCAGCGGGATGTGGCTGCCGCACGTCTTCCGGCTGCCGGGCAACGTCTTCGCGACGGCCCTCACCGAGCTGTTCGACCTGGTGCTGGCGGGCAAGCTCAAGGCGATCACGGGCGGCGAGTACGCGCTCTCGGACGCCCGGGGCGCGCACGAGGCCCTGCGTTCCCGCAAGACCGTCGGCAAGCTACTGCTCGACCCCGGCAAGTAGCGGGTTCGCCAGGAGGTGTTCCAGGGGTGCCGCCTTGTGGAGGCACTCCTGCCACTCCGCCTCCGGGTCCGAATCCGCCGTGATGCCGCCGCCCACGCCGAGGGCGATCGTCCCTCCGGAAATCTCGAACGTCCGGATCGCGACGTTCAGCTCCAGTCCCGCCACCGGTGACACCAGCCCGATCGCGCCCGTGTAGACCCCACGGCCGCGGCTCTCCAGCGCGGCGATCAGGTCCAGCGCGCGGATCTTCGGCGCGCCCGTCACCGACCCCGGCGGGAACGTCGCGTCGAGCAGTTCGGAGTCCGGGACCGAAGGCCGCAGCACTCCCGTCACCGTCGAGTCCAGGTGCCAGACCCCCGGCGCCGGCCGGACCTCCAGCAGCGAGGGCACCGTCACCGAGCCGACCTCGCACACCCGGCCGAGGTCGTTGCGCACCAGGTCCGTGATCATCACGTTCTCCGCGACGTCCTTGGTGGACCGGCGCAGCAACGCGGCGTTCCCGTCGTCCTCCGGCCCGCGGCGGGGGAGGGTCCCCTTGATCGGCGTCGACCGCACCGAACGTCCGTGGCGCGCGAGGAACAGCTCCGGAGAGAACGAGACCACCGATCCCCACGAGCCGGACAGGAAGGCCGCGCGGCGGGGGGCCAGCGACCGGACTCCGGCCGCGAACAACGCCGACGGCGAGCCGGAGAACGTGCCCGTGAACCGCGCGCAGATGTTGGCCTGGAACAGCTCGCCGGCCTCGATCGCGTGCACGCACGCCTTGACCGCGTCCCGGTGCTCCGACGGCAGCGGACGCCGCAGTGGCCCCGCCGTCCACGAACGGGCCGGAACAGCCGCGGCCAGCAGTGACTCCATTGTGGACAGCGAGGGGCCGCCGCCGTCCAGGGATTCCAGGTAACAGGTGCCCGAGGCGGACCACCGCAGCACGTGGTCCGCCCAGCTCCACGCCGAAGCGGGCAGCGAACCGGTCCGGTGCGAGGGGTCGGCCAGGTCGTAGGCCAGGTACCCGAACCAGCCGCCGCCGACCACGCCCGGCTCGGCGTCGGCCTGCTCGGTGAGAGCCGGAAAAGCGCCGGGCGACAGGTCCGGCGACGGCGCGATCACCGCCCGGGAAGAAAACCACTCGCCGGACAGCATCGCGGGCGGCGGCAAGCCGCGTGCGGCGGCGTGGTGGGCGAGTACCGAGAAAGCGCGCGACGGCGTCAGGTTCGTCCGGAGCGGCCTGCTCGTCACGCGCATGGCGACATACCACCACACGTCAGAGCAGCAGGTCGCCCAATGTGAACGGGTACACGACGGCGTTCTGCTCCACCGGCGCGGCGATGCCGGGCACGTCCGGGGCGTACGCGTGCTGGTGCACGCCGAGCCGCGAGTGGAACCAGCCCGCGCGCCCCGGGATGCCGTTGTGCCGGACCAGCCACAGCACGACCTCGCTGTCGGCCCAGCGGTCCGGGTGCAGCCGGTGCTGCCAGCAGTCGTGGTCGGCGTAGACCAGCACCCGTTCGATGCGCGCCGCGTGCCGGACGTGCTTGATCCACGCCTTGACGAACCGGTCGTCGACGCTCGGCGCCGCCACCTCCAGCGCCGGCGCCAGCGACCCGGGGGCGAACGCGCCGAGCCTGCTCGCCGTCCGCACGAAGAAGTCGGCCTGGTCGTGCACCGCACCGGGCCGGGCGTAGTGCCGTCCGCCGGCGTGCAGCCCGGCTTCCTGCGCGCCGGCCAGGTTGCGCTCCGCGGCGGGGTTGCTCCAGTTGACGTTCTCGCTGATCGTCACCGAGACGAACCGGGTCTGCGCGGCGCGCACGGCCTGCCAGTCGGTCACGTGCTCGCGGTGGGACAGCGAGATGCCGAGTTCACTCTCCGGCTCTGTCACGGTCCCGCCCCCGGCGCGTCGGTGGAGAGCACACCATACGTCGCCGGAGGCGGACCCGCAGTGAACGCACCCGCGGGTTTGATCAGGCGTTTTCCTTCTGGAAGGTCCGTGTTCCCCACCACAGGGACAACACCGCCATCACCAGCACCACGACACTGCCCGTGAACAGCGCATCCATCGTGAAGTCACCGCCGAAGCTGTTCCGCTCGACGTCGACGACGTGCCGGAACGGGTTGATCCGCGAGACCGTGTAGAGCCAGTCCGGCGCCTTCCCGGCGGTGATCGGCAGCAGGATCCCGGAGAGCAGCAGCAGCGGGATGAGCACCGCGTTGAGCAGGGCGGGGAACGTCTCCTCGCTCTTCAGCGTCAACGCCAGCGCGTAGGAGCACGATGCCAGCGACACCGCGAGCAGGAACACGATCACCAGGCACAGCAGCACGCCGCCGACGGGTGCGTCGAGGGGAAACACCAGCGCGGCCAGCGCGATGATCAACACGGCCTGCACCACGGCCTGCAGCGCGTTGGCCAGTACCTTGCCCAGCAGCAGCGCGATCCGGCTGACCGGCGTCACCCGGAACCGCTCGACGACGCCGGAGCGGTATTCGGCCAGCAGCCCGAAGCCGACGAACGAGCTGCCGAACAGGGCCAGCTGGGCGATCAGCGCCGGGGTCAGCAGCATCCAGCCCTGCACTTCGGTCAGGCCCTGGCCCTGCATGGCCTGCACCATCAGCGGCCCGAAGAGGAACAGGTACAGCAGCGGCTGCATGATGCCGATCAGCACCCAGGTCGGATTGCGCAGCGCCGCGGTCATGTCGCGGCGGAAGATCAGCCAGGTGTCACGCAGCACGGCCGGCCTCCTCCGCTTCCCGCAGCGAACGCCCGGTCAGGGTCAGGAAAACGTCGTCGAGCGTCGGCCGGTGGACCTGGACCGACAGCATCGTGATGCCCTTGGCGTCCAGGGCGCGCAGCAGCTCCGGCAGTGCGACGTCGCCGCGCGGCACCCGGAACCGGACCTCCCCGCCGTCGGTGGACAGCTCCTGCGCGCCGGTGAGCCGCCCGGCGATCTCGGCGGCGTCGGTGGCCTGCCCGGGGTCGACACCCACTTCGACGCGGTCGCCGTTGACCCGCGCCTTCAGCGCGTCCGGCGTCCCCTCGGCGACGATCCGGCCGTCGTCGATCACGATCAGCCGGTCCGACAGCGCGTCCGCCTCGTCGAGGTAGTGGGTGGTGAGGAACACCGTGACGCCCTGGTCGGCGCGCAGCCGGCGGATGTGCTCCCACAGGTTGGCGCGGCTCTGCGGGTCGAGGCCGGTCGACGGCTCGTCGAGGAACACCAGGGCCGGCGAGTGGATCAGCCCGAGCGCGATGTCGAGCCGCCGCCGCTGCCCGCCCGACAGCGTCTTGGTCAGCCGCTGGTCCAGCCCGGTCAGGTCGAGCTGCTCGGCGAGTTCGGCGCCGCGCGCGATCGCGTCGGCCTTGCTCATCCGGTAGAGCCTGCCCTGCAGTTCCAGCTCGTCGGCGACCTTGCTCTCCGGTGCGCTGCCGCCGCCCTGGGCGACGTACCCGATGCGCTTGCGCACGCCCAGCGGGTCGGACAGCAGGTCGCAGCCGCCGACGGTCGCGGTGCCCGCGGTCGGCTTCAGCAGCGTGGTCAGCATGCGCAGTGTGGTCGTCTTCCCGGCGCCGTTGGGCCCGAGGAAGCCGACCAGCTCGCCCGCTTCGACGTCGAGGTCGACGCCCTTCACCGCGTGGACTTCGCCCCCAGTGCGGCCCTTGCGGCGGAACCGCCGCTCGAGACCGCGTGCCGTGATCATGAGAACCCCTCCCGAAAAGTAGTCAAGCTTGACTAGCTGAGCCGCACACTGTGCCTCAGAAGAGTGCACTAGTCAAACTTGATTACCGGGTGGGTGGCTCGCCGAACGCCTCGGCGGACTCGTCGGCCATCACGTACTCGCCCGCCTCCAGCCGGGCGATCAGCGCCGCCAGCCAGGTGAGGCTCGCGTCGGTGATCCCGCCCCACAACCGGTACAGCTCGCCCACGTGCTCAGGCGTCCCGAGGCCCATGTTGACCTTCAGCTCCTCGAGCATCAGCTCCGCCTGCCGCTGCTCGGCTTCCAGGTGCACCAGCCGGTGCCGGAGCAGGTTGATCACGCGCGCCCGGGGCAGGGTGGTCATCAGCGAGATCGCGGCCGACAGGTCGGGGTGGTTGAGCTGGGGGTCCGACAGCGCCTTCGACAGCAGCACCTGGTACTCCTGCTCGCCCTCGCCGGTGAGCCGGTAGGCGATCCGGTCCGGGCCGCCCTCGCCCGGTTCGACGTCGACCTGCTCCAGCAGGTCCTCGGCGGTCATCTTCTTCAGGGCGTGGTAGATCGACCCGGGCTGGACGTTCGCCCACTTGTCCGCCGACCAGGTCAGCAGCTCGCGCCGCACCTGGTAGCCGTGCGCGCGGCCGTACATGCGCACCACCCCGAGCACGAGCAGCCGTGTCGCCGACAACCGGGCCTCCCTCTCGACAAAGCGTGTGACGCCCTCCGTAGGCTAATAAGGTATGAGCACCCCTGTGTTGACCGCGGTGGCCTGGCCCTACGCCAACGGCCCCCGCCACATCGGCCACGTGTCCGGATTCGGCGTCCCGTCCGACGTCTTCTCCCGCTACCAGCGAATGGCCGGCAACCGGGTGCTCATGGTCTCCGGGACCGACGAACACGGCACCCCGATCACCGTCCAGGCGGACAACGAGAACTCGACCCCGCAGGAGACCGCGGACAAGTACACCCGCCAGATCGGCAACGACCTGCAGGGCCTCGGGCTGTCCTACGACCTGTTCACGCGGACCTCCACCGGCAACCACGCCGAGGTGACGCAGCAGATCTTCCTGGCGCTGCACCGCAACGGCTACGTCGTGCCGAAGACCACGCGCGGCGCGATCAGCCCGTCCACCGGCCGCACGCTGCCCGACCGCTACGTCGAGGGCACCTGCCCGATCTGCGGGTACGACGGCGCGCGCGGCGACCAGTGCGACAACTGCGGCAACCAGCTCGACGCCGCGGAGCTGATCAACCCGAAGTCGCGGATCAACGGCGAGACTCCGAAGTTCGTCGAGACCGAGCACTACTTCCTCGACCTGCCGGCGTTCACCAAGACCCTCGGCGACTGGCTGGGCACCAAGAACGACTGGCGCCCGAACGTCCTCAACTTCACCAAGAACCTGATCGACGACATGCGGCCCCGGCCGATCACCCGCGACCTCGACTGGGGCGTCAAGATCCCCCTCGACGGCTGGCGCGACCAGCCGCTGAAGCGGTTCTACGTCTGGTTCGACGCGGTGATCGGCTACTTCTCGGCCAGCGTCGAGTGGGCGCGGCGCTCCGGCAACCCGGACGCGTGGCAGGAGTGGTGGAACAACGCCGACGCCCGGTCCTACTACTTCATGGGCAAGGACAACATCACCTTCCACGCCCAGATCTGGCCGGCGCTGCTGTTCGGGCACAACGGCGAGGGCGACAAGGGTGGCGAGCCGGGCAAGTACGGCAAGCTGCACCTGCCGGACGAGATCGTCTCGAGCGAGTTCCTCACCATGAGCGGCTCGAAGTTCTCGACCTCGCGCGGGCGCGTCATCTACGTCGAGGACTTCCTGCGCGACTTCGGCCCGGACACGCTGCGGTACTTCATCTCGGTCGCCGGTCCGGAGACCCAGGACACCGACTTCACCTGGGACGAGTTCGTCCGCCGGACCAACTTCGAGCTGGCCAACGAGTGGGGCAACCTGGTCAACCGGTCCATCTCGATGGCGCACAAGAACGTCGGCGCCATCCCGCGCCCGGAGGCCCCGACGGCGGCCGACGAGGACCTGAAGGCGTTGTCCCGCAAGGCGTTCGACACCGCCGGCGCGCACCTGGCCCGGTCCCGGTTCAAGCTGGCCGCGGCCGAGGCGATGAAGGTCGTCACCGCGGCGAACAAGTACATCTCCGACCAGGAGCCGTGGAAGCTGAAGGACGACCCCACGCGGCGCGACACCGTGCTGCACACCGCGCTGCAGGTCGTCAGCGACGCGAACACGCTGCTGACGCCGTTCCTGCCGCACTCGGCGCAGAAGGTGCACGAGGCCCTCGGCGGCACCGGCGTCTGGGCCGCCCAGCCGGAGCTCAAGGAGGTCGACGACCTCGACATCGACGGCCGGGTCAACCCGATCCTCACCGGCGACTACGCGGCCGAGCAGGCGAAGTGGGCGTCGACGCCGATCGAGGTCGGCAAGCCACTGGCCAAGCCGTCGCCGTTGTTCACCAAGCTCGACCCGGCGCTCGGCGAGACCGGTCCGGAGTGGGCGCCGATCATCAAGGAGTAAGAGGTATGCATGGGTGACGAGAAGCGCGAGCTGCCGCCGGTCCCGGACCGGCTCCCGGTGTCGGTGGTGGACGCGCACACCCATCTCGACGCGTGCGGCGCGGTCACCGCGGCCGATGTCACGGCCATGGTCGACCGCGCCGAGCGCGCCGGCGTCGCCCGCGTCGTCACGGTCGCGGACGACCTCGCCTCGGCCCGCTGGGCCGTCGAGGCGGCGGGCTGGGACCGGCGCGTCTTCGCCGCGGTCGCGATCCACCCGACCCGGACCAAGGGGTTCGGCGAGGCCGAGCGGGCCGAGGTGGAACGCCTGGCGGCCGGCGACCGCGTGGTCGCCGTCGGCGAGACCGGCCTCGACTACTACTGGGACTACTCGCCGCACGACGCCCAGCAGGAGGCGTTCCGCTGGCACATCGACCTCGCGAAGCGGCTGGGCAAGCCGCTGATGATCCACGACCGCGAGGCCCACGACGACGTGCTGCGCATCTTGGCCGAAGAGGGTGCGCCGAATGCCGTAATCTTCCATTGTTTTTCCGGGGACGCGGAAATGGCCCGCAAGTGCGTCGACGCGGGATATGTCCTTTCCTTCGCGGGCACCGTCACGTTCAAGAACGCGAAAGGCCTCCACGACGCGGCCCGCCTCTGCCCATCCGGGCAGTACCTCGTCGAGACCGACGCGCCGTTTCTGACCCCCCACCCGTTCCGTGGGCGGCCGAACGAGCCGTTCGGCGCCGCCTACACCGTCCGTCACCTCGCGGCGCTCAGGGGCGAAGCTGTCCACGAAGTCGCCGAATCGGTCCGGACCACCGCGGAGCGGATCTACCGACTCCCCAGTGTCACAACGGGTTGAACGCATTGCGACAACCGGGTTCCCCGCTCGTCCACCTGATGGAGTGACCCAGATCACGACACTCCGGGGGGTGTTTGCGCAACCCGCCGCGACCCGTTACTGTCCCGTGATCGTGCCGGTCGGTACTGCGCATGCAGTTGCCGACTGTTACGCCCACAGTCACGTCAGTGCACGTCGGGGAAGCGGAACCGGGAGCGGTACGGCCCGGAACCGTGACGATGGCGCCGGCTGCGGGCCCAGACGTAAAGACGTCGCCCCGAACGATGTCTTGGGAAAGGGAACGACCCGGTGACAGGTAGCAGACAGGCTGGAGCGCGCTCCGCGGCCGTCCTCGAGCGCGATTTCGAGAACACTGCGTACGGCCAGCTCGACTTCTCCGACGACCCGAACATCACGCAGCAGGACATCCTCGCCGCGCTCGGCCCGGACGCCGACGCGATGATGGCCGAGATCGACGTCGACGTCGACGAACTGATCCGGCTCATCAACGCCGAGACGACGTTCCTGCCGCCGATCGTCATCCCGGACGGGCTCGACGAGGACCGGACCATGTCCCCGCAGGCCAAACGGGCCTCGCTGGACGAGGGTCTGCGCGAGACCACCAAGATCTGGAAGCGCCGGTTCCTCAAGGGCGCCGTCCTCAGCGTCATGATCAGCGTCGCCGGCGGCGGCGCGGCCGCGCTGGCGATGAACAAGAGCATCACCGTCGACGTCGACGGCCACCAGCAGACCGTGCACTCCTTCGGCGACACCGTCGGCGAGGTGCTCGAGGACGCGGGCCTGTCCGTCGGCGCGCACGACTCGCTGTCCCCGTCCCCGCAGGCGGAGGTCGGCGACGGCGGGGTCATCAAGCTCGAGCGCGGCCGCCAGCTGAAGATGATCGTCGACGGCGCGGAGCACACCTCCTGGGTCCGCGCGACCCACCTCGGCGACGCGCTGTCCCAGCTCGGCATGGCCGGCATGGACAAGCCCGGCACGTGGATGTCGATGCCGAAGGACGGTGAGCTGCCCCTGCAGGGCGCGACCGTCGAGATCAAGACCCTGAAGAACATCACCCTGTACGACGGTGCCAACGCGCCGAAGCAGGTGAAGACGACCGCGGTCACGACGAAGGAGTTCCTGGGCGAGTACAAGCTCACCCTGGGCCCGGAGGACCAGGCCGAGGGTGGCCTGGACGTCAAGCTGACCGACGGCGCCGAGGTGCACATCAGCCGCACCGGCGTCTCGACGGTCAAGCAGAAGGAGAGCATCGACCCGCCCGAGCAGCGCGTCGACGACCCCGACCTGGCCAAGGGCAAGACGCAGGTCGAGGACCCCGGCACGCCCGGCGAAAAGGAAGTGACCTACAAGGTCACGCAGAAGAACGGCAAAGAGGTCGGCCGGGAGAGCATCTCCGAGAAGGTCATCACCCAGCCGAAGCCGAAGATCGTCCACGTCGGCTCCAAGCAGGCCCCGAACCCGGAGATCGGCGACGGCTCCGCGTGGGACCGCATCGCCCAGTGCGAGTCGGGCGGCAACTGGGCCATCAACACCGGCAACGGCTACTACGGCGGCCTCCAGTTCGACAAGCGCACGTGGGACGCCTACGGCGGCGACGAGTACGCCGCGCTGCCGAACCAGGCCTCGCGTGAGCAGCAGATCGCGGTCGCGGAGAAGGTCAAGGCCGGCCGCGGCGGCAGCTACAGCGCCTGGCCGGTCTGCGGCAAGAAGGCCTGACGCTTTCCCGAACGGCCCCCGTCCCACGTGGACGGGGGCCGTTTCGCGTGTCGTCCTCCCCATCACGCGTGTCGTCCCTCCAGTCACGCGAGTTCCGCCTTCAATCACGCGAGTTCCGCGCTCGATCACGCGAGTTCCGCCGCCGATCACGCGAGTTCCGCGGTCAAGTAGGCTCGCCCGGTGGTTGAACTGCTGGGACCTGCCGAGATCCGCGGGCTGGCGGCCGAACTCGACGTGCGGCCGACGAAGAAGCTCGGGCAGAACTTCGTGCACGATCCCAACACCGTCCGCCGGATCGTCGAGCTGGCGGACGTCGCCCCCGGTGACGTCGTCCTCGAAGTCGGGCCGGGGCTCGGGTCGCTGACCCTCGGGCTGCTCGCCACCGGCGCCCGCGTCGTCGCCGTCGAGATCGATCCCAAGCTCGCCGAGCGGCTGCCCAAGACCGTCGCCGAACGCGGGCCCGAGGCCGCGGGGAACCTCACCGTCGTCGGCGCCGACGCCATGCGCGTCACCCGGGAGGAACTGGGTGAGCCGACCGCGCTCGTCGCCAACCTGCCGTACAACGTCGCCGTGCCCGTCGTGCTGCACCTGCTGGCCGAAGTGCCTTCGCTGAAGTCCGGGCTCGTCATGGTGCAGACCGAGGTCGCCGACCGGATGGCCGCCGGCCCCGGCAGCCGGATCTACGGCGTGCCGAGCGTCAAGCTCGCCTGGTACGGCTCCGCGCGCAAGGTCGCCGCCGTGCCACGCTCGGTGTTCTGGCCGGTGCCGAACGTCGATTCCGCGCTCGTCGCGTTCGAACGCGGCGACACGACGGCGTCCGAGGACCGGGACCTGCTCTTCGGCCTGGTGGACGCCGCGTTCTCACAACGCAGGAAGACGCTCCGGGCCGCGCTCGCGGGCTGGGCGGGTTCGGCCGAGCGCGCCGGCGAGCTGCTGACGGCGGCCGGGATCGACCCCCGGACCCGCGGTGAACAGCTCGGCGTGCACGACTTCGCCCGGATCGCCGCCGCGCGTTAGCGATCCACAGCGTTCAAACTCCACAGTGGAAGGGTGAAAAAGGCCCCCATCGGCCCCGATCCCGCCATTCGGACACCGCCACTCGTGTGATCTGGGCCAACAGGCTTGCGTTCGCTCCTCGGGATCGGTTTTACTCAGTACGTCCATCCCGAGCGACTGAGAGACCTGGCTCGCCGAAGTCGCAGCAACCACCCTCCACAGGGCAGGTGCTACCGCCAGGACCGATGGAGGCCGTTTTCGATGAAGAGGGTAGCTCGCCCCCTGCTCCTGACCAAGCGTCGCGTTGTCGACGAAGGCCGCCGCTCCGTGACCGCATGTCGACGCTCCAACTGAGCTTGTCGTAGCCGGTCCACCTCTTCTTCACGCACCGTCCGAACAGGACGGAACTTGCTTGCGGCCGGGTGCCGCCATGCGCGCACCCCGTTTTCTGGAGCCTTCGTGATCACCGTCGAAAACCTGTCCAAAACCTTTGCCACCAACGGAAACTCCGTCATCGCGCTCCGGGACGTGAGCGTCGACGTCCAGGCCGGCTCGCTCTTCGGCGTGGTCGGCCCCGCCGGGTCCGGCAAGTCCGTCCTCGCCCGGTGCATCGCGCTGCAGGAGCGCCCCGACCGCGGCGTCGTCCGCCTCGACGGCCTCAACACCGGAACCCTCGACGGCCGCCGCCTCCGCGAGATCCGCCGCCAGCTCGGCGTCGTCTCGACGAAGCCGGAGCTGATCGCCGAGCGCACCATCGCCGGCAACATCGCCTCCCCGCTCGAGCAGCTCGGCGTCGACGGCCCGCAGCGCCGCAGCCGGGTCGGCTCGCTGCTGGACCTCGTCGGCCTGACCCCGCGCGCCGCGCAGCGTCCCGGCGAGCTGTCCGCCGGTCAGCTGCGCCGCGTCGCGGTCGCGAAGGCCCTGGCGGCGGCTCCCGCCGTGCTGCTCGCCGACGACCCGACCGCCGGCGTCGACCCGGAGGAGGCCGGCGCGGTGCTCGCCGTTCTCGACCGGGCGCGCTCCGAGCTGGGCACCACCGTCGTCATCACGACGCCGGACGCGGGCGTGGTCCGCCGGGTCTGCGACGACGTCGCGGTGCTGGAGGACGGCACGGTCGTCGAGCGCGGCACGGTTCTCGACCTGATCTCGAACCCGGCCAGCCGCACCGCGCAGGCGCTGCTGCCGGCCATCGAGACCGTCCGCTCGCAGGCGGCGCGCTACGACCGCTCGGCCGACGTCGTGCTGGTCGGCTTCGCCTCGGTCGGCGCGCTGCTGCCCGAGGCCGCGGGCCGCTTCGACGTCGAGTTCGCCACCATCGGCGGCGGCCTGACCCGCATCGGCGACACCCCGGTCGGCCGCTTCCGCCTCGGCGTCCGCGGCGAGCGGGCCGACGCGGCGCTGGCGTGGGTCGCCGAGCGCGGTGGCCATGTGACGTACACCGCCCGCGGTCCGCAGGGTGTCGCGGCTGCTTGACTGACCGGGTTTTCGGGGGTTCCGGGTGGCGGAGCCCCCGGCCCGGGGCGAAGCCACGGCTGCCACAGCAGCGCCCCGATGCGCAGGTCGCATCGGGGCGTTTCCGTGGGCACGTAGGCTGGTCGGGTGCTCGCCGTAGTTCCGCCCCCAGTCACCGTCCGGGTCCCGGCCAAGGTGAACCTGCACCTGTCGGTCGACGACCTGCGCGAAGACGGTTACCACGAGCTGGTGACCGTGTTCCAGGCGCTGTCGCTGACCGACGAGGTGACCGTCGCGGTCACCGAAGAGCCCGGCATCGAGGTCTACGGCGAGGGGGAGGGTTCGGTCCCGACCGGCCCCGAGAACCTGGCCTGGCGGGCCGTCGAAGCGCTGGCCGAGCACGTCGGCCGCACCGGTGAACCGAAGGTCCGGGTGGTGCTGCGCAAGGGCATCCCGATGGCCGGCGGCATGGCGGGCGGCAGCGCCGACGCGGCGGCGACGCTCGTCGGGCTGGCGAGCCTCTGGAACCTCGACGTCACCCGCGACGAGCTGGCCGAAATCGCCGCCGGGCTGGGCAGCGACGTCCCGTTCGCGCTCTACGGCGGCACCGCGCTGGGCACCGGCCGCGGTGAGCAGCTGGTCCCGGTGCTTTCGCGGCACACGTTCCACTGGGTGCTGGCCTTCGCCGCCGAAGGGCTGTCGACGCCGAAGGTGTTCGGCGAACTGGACCGCCTGCGCGCGGCCGGCAACCCGCCCCGCATCGGCTCGCACACGCCGGTCGTCGAGGCGCTGGCCTCCGGTGACCCGCGCCAGCTGGCCCTGCTGCTGGGCAACGACCTCCAGGCGGCCGCCGTTTCGCTGCGGCCCGACCTGCGCCGCACGCTCCGGGCGGGCGTCAACGCGGGCGCGCTCGCGGGCACGGTGTCCGGCTCCGGCCCGACGTGCGCGTTCCTCTGCGAAGACGCGCAGTCGGCGGTGGAGGTCGCGGCCGAGCTGTCGGGCGCGGGCGTGTGCCGGACGGTCCGCGTGGCCCACGGCCCGGTCCCCGGCGCCCGCGTCGTCGGCGGGGACGACGCGCCGCGCCCGGCACCGCCGCGGGTGCACGCGTGAAGCACGCCGAGTTCGCGTTCCCCGGTCCGCTGCGCGACAAGCTGGTCGCGGCGATCCTGCGCGGGGAGAAGACGTCGACCACCGGCCTGGTCGCCGAATACGAGAAGTACGGCGAAGAACTGCCCGTCGTCGGCGAGCGCGAGCTGATGATCGACTCGGCGGGCGTCGGGGTCGCGATCCTCGAGACCACCGAGGTGCGCGTGCTGCCGCTGTCCGAAGTGGACTTGCAGCACGCGCTCGACGAGGGCGAAGGCGACAAGAGCGTCGCCGAGTGGCGAGCCGGCCACACGCAGTACTGGCAGAGCGCCGAAATGCGGGCCGCGCTGGAAGATCCGGAATTCACCGTGGACGACACGACCATGGTCGTGGCGACCCGGTTCGTCATCGTGGAGAGGATCGGCTGAACGGATGGCCAACCTGGTCAATCTCGAGTCGGTGAGCAAGTCCTACGGGGTGAAGCCACTGCTGGACGGCGTTTCCCTCGGCGTCGCGGCCGGGCAGCGCATCGGCGTCGTCGGCCTCAACGGCGGCGGCAAGACCACCCTGCTGGAAGTCCTTTCCGGACTCGCCGAGCCGGATTCCGGGCGGGTGAGCCACGTCGGCGGACTGCGGATGGCCGTGGTCACCCAGCGGACCGAGCTCCCGGACGGCAGCACGGTCGGCGAAGTGGTGCTCGAACGCTACGGAGCCGAGCACGAATGGGCCGCCGACGCGCGCGTCCGATCCATTGTGGACGGATTGGGCATCACCGCGATCGGGCTCGAAACGCCCACCGCGAACCTCTCCGGCGGTGAGCGGCGCCGAGTGTCCCTGGCCGCCGCGCTGACCGGCGAGCTCGACCTCGTCGTCCTCGACGAGCCGACCAACCACCTGGACGTCGAAGGTGTCCAGTGGCTGGCCGACCACCTGCTGAACCGGCGGATCGCGGTCGTGGTCGTCACGCACGACCGGTGGTTCCTCGACACCGTCGCCACCCTGACGTGGGAGGTCGCGAACGGCCGCGTCGAGCAGTACGAAGGTGGTTACGCCGACTGGATCTTCGCGCGCGCCGAGCGGGCGCGGCTGGCCGCGACGGCCGAGGAGAAGCGGCAGAACCTGGCCCGCAAGGAGCTGGCGTGGCTGCGCCGCGGCCCGCAGGCGCGTTCGTCGAAGCCGCGTTACCGCATCGAGGCGGCCGAAGCGCTGATCGCCGACGTCCCGCCGCCGCGGGATTCCGTCGAACTGCAGGCGTTCGCGAAGCGGCGGCTCGGGAAGACCGTGCTGGAGCTGGAAGACACGACCTACCGGGTCGGCGAGCGGACGCTGCTCGACCACGTCACCTGGCGGATCGGCCCGGGCGACCGGATCGGCCTGGTGGGCATCAACGGCTCGGGCAAGACGTCGCTGCTGAAGCTGCTCGGCGGGGACGTCGAGGGCTCGACCGGCCGCCGGGTCGAGGGCAAGACGGTCGCGCTCGCGCACCTGCGCCAGGAGCTCGACGACCTGCCCGGCGACCTGCGCGTGCTGCAGGCGATCGAGCAGGTGGCCGGGCGCGTGGTGTTCGGCAAGCAGGAGATGACGGCGTCGCAGCTGGGCGAGAAGCTCGGGTTCCCGCAGGCACGCCAGTGGACCCCGGTCGCGGACCTCTCCGGCGGCGAGCGGCGCCGGCTCCAGCTGTGCCGGCTGCTGATGGCCGAGCCGAACGTGCTGCTGCTCGACGAGCCGACGAACGACCTGGACATCGACACGCTGCAGCAGCTGGAGGACCTCCTCGACGGCTGGCCGGGCACGATGGTCGTGGTGTCCCACGACCGCTACCTGGTGGAAAGGGTGTGCGACACGATCGTCGCGTTGTTCGGCGACGGCCGCATCACCCACCTCCCGGGCGGCATCGAGGAGTACCTGAACCGCCGCGCCCTCGCCAAGGAACCGGCGGCCGCGACGGCCCCGACGGCGGCCAAGACCGAGGCGAAGAAGTCGGCGGCGGATCTGCGGGCGGCGCAGAAGGAACTCGGCCGGTTGGAGCGCAAGCTCGACCAGCTGCACGCGAAGGAGGAGAAGCTCCACTCGGCCCTGCTGGAAGCGGCGACGGACCCGGCGAAGCTGATGGAGCTCAACGCGCAGCTGAAGGGCGTCCAGGGCGAGATCGAGGACGTCGAGGGCCGCTGGCTGGAAACGTCCGAGCTGCTGGAGTGACCAGGCTCCTCGGGCCGGACGAGCCCCTCGGCGTGCGGCAGCTCCGGCGGATCGCGGTGGCCGGGCCCGCGGGATCGGGCAAGTCCACCCTGGTGCCGACCCTGTGCGAGCGCTTGGGGTGCCGTACGTGTCACTCGAATCCTTCTACCTCGGGCCCGGCTGGACCGTGCGGGAGACGTGGGAAGCCGAGGTGCTCGGCTTCCTGGACGGCGACGTCTGGGCCATCGAGTGGCAGGGCGAAGAAGTCCGGGAACGGATGACAGCCCGCCTCGACGTGCTCGTGTGGCTCGACCACCCCCGTGCAACGCCAGGTGGACAGCTGGCTGCGGGGGCCGGTTTCCGCTTTGCTCGGCGGACGTTGACGCCGAGACAGTAATGTTCCAGCCATGAGCAGGTTCGTGGACACGCTCGTCGCCACCGCGACGGAGCGAGGTCAGCAGCGTGGCATGGTCACCGGGGAGCCGAAGGAGCCGGTCCGGCGGACCTGGGCCGAGGTGCACGAAGAAGCCCGGCGGATCGCCGGCGGGCTCGTCGCGGGCGGGTTCGAGCGCGGGACGGCGGTCGGGGTGCTGGCCGCCGCGCCGGTGCTGATCGCGCCGACCGTGCAGGCCGTCTGGCTGGCCGGTGGCAGCGTCACCATGCTGCACCAGCCGACCCCGCGCACCGATCTCGCCGAATGGGCCGAGGACACCGTGCGGGTGCTCGGGATGATCGGCTCCGGCCTCGTGCTGCTGGGCGAGCCGTTCGACCAGCTGGCGCCCGTGCTGGAGCAGAAGGGCATCGGGTTCAAGCTCATCACCGAGCTGGCCGCCGCCGAACCGCTGCCGGACGTCGTCACCACCGACGAGGGCGACACCGCGCTGCTGCAGCTGACGAGCGGCTCGACCGCCGACCCCAAGGCCGTGCGGATCACCTACGGGAACCTGTACTCCAACGTCAAGGCCATGGTCGAGCGCGCGGAGTTCGACTTCGACGTCGACGTGATGGTGTCGTGGCTGCCGACGTTCCACGACATGGGGATGGTCGGCTTCCTGACCGTGCCGATGACCTTCGGCGTCGAGCTGGTCAAGATCACGCCGGTCGAATTCCTGTCCGGGCCGCTGATCTGGCCGGAGCTGATCACGAAGTACCACGGCACCACAACGGCGGCGCCGAACTTCGCGTACGCCATCGTCGGGCGCCGGATGGCCCGCGTCGACTCCGATGACGCCTACGACCTCTCGAAGCTGCGCATCGCGCTGAACGGCGCCGAGCCCATCGACGAGACCGCTGTCCAGACCTTCGTGGACGCCGGAGCCCGGTTCAAGATGCCGGCGGAGTGCGTCTTCCCGGCCTACGGCATGGCCGAAGCGACGCTCGCCGTGTCGTTCGCGCCGCTGTTCACCGGGCTCACCCTCGACGTCGTCGAGGCCGACGCGCTCGAGGCGGACAACCGCGCGGTGCCCGTCCCCGAAGGCGACCCGCGGCGCGGCACCGACGGCGTCCGGTCGTTCGCGCTGCTCGGCCGGCCCCTCGACGGGCTGGAAGCGGAGATCGTCAACGACGCGGGCGAGCGGGTCGGCGAGCGCGAGGTCGGCGAGATCCGGCTGCGCGGCGAGGCCGTGACGCCCGGCTACCTGACCATGGACGGGCCGCTCGACACGCAGGACGCCGAGGGGTGGCTGAACACCGGCGACCTCGGCTACCTGGTGGACGGCCAGATCGTGATCTGCGGCCGCCGCAAGGACGTGATCATCATGGGCGGCCGCAACCTGTACCCGACGGACATCGAGCGCGCGGCGACCTCGGTCGAGGGCGTGCGCGCGGGCAACGCGGTGGCGGTCCGGCTGGACGCGGGCAGCCGCCGCGAGCGGTTCGCGGTGGTCGTCGAGTCGAAGCTGGCGGGGGACGCCGAGGCCGAGAAGAACCTGATGAAGCAGGTGTCGGCCCGCGTCCGGGACGCCGTCGACATGCGGCCGTACGCGGTGGTCGTGCTCCCGGCGGGCAGCCTGCCGAAGACGCCGTCGGGCAAAGTCAAGCGCGCGGCGACGGCCCAGCAGTTCGCCGACCGCATCAAGAAGAACGCCGACGCCTGATCGAGGGTCAGCGCTGCTGGACGCGCACCGCGCGGAGCGTCGGCGGGGTGGCGCGCTCGGCCGTGGCCTCCGGGGCCGTGCGGGCGCCGGGCAGGTCCGGGGCCTGGCCGGTGCGGGCGGCGAGCTGGTGCTCCACCGCGTCGAGGAACTCGTCGACCTCTCGCTCGTCGTAGCCGCGCTTGCCGATCAGCGGCTTCGCGAACATCACGTGGTGCACTTCGGCGGCGGTCAGGTCGTCCTCGTCGGCGAGCGTCTTGGCGATGCGCCGGACGAACGCGTCCACCTCGTGCTTCGCGTAACCACGGCGGCCGATCGGGGCGTTGCCGAAGGTGACGTCGGCGAGGTCTTCGACGGTGAACGACATGGAACTCTCCGATTCCGGGATGGGGCGGGTGCGAACTCCCGTACACCGTCCTAACCCGTGAACAGGCTGCCCGAAAGGGGCTGCCCCCAACCTCACCCCGACGGGCGGCCTCACGCCCGCCTTCGGGTGAGCTTGCGCTACGCAGCGCTGTGTGGCCGGGTTCACAGGGTGACATCCGGGTTCTTCGCCCGCGCCACCTGAAGCGTCAGCTGCGCCCGAACCACTTCCGGGGGCCCTGCGGCCGCCGCTCCTCCTCGACCGCCGCCGGCCGCGGGTTGCGCAGCTCCACCAGGGCGGCCTCGGCCTCGTCGAGGAACAGGTCGACCTGGGCCTGGTCGTAGCTGCGCATGCCGACCGGCATGATCGTGAACTCGACGTAGTGGATGTCGTCCGGTGTCAGGATGTTCCGCCCGGCCAGCGCCTCCGCGATGAGGTCGAGGAAGGCGTCCACCTCGTCCTCGTTGTAGCCGCGACGGCCGAACCGGGGTTTGCCGAAGGCGATCGACCGGGCTTCGTCCGGAGTCATGGCTTCACCTCGCCACCCATGTCAGCCCGCGTGGAAGGAGTTCTGCGCGGCCGCGAGGCCGGTGCCGATCAGCGCTTCGGTCGCGTCCGCGCACCGGTCCACCTCCAACGGGAGTTCCTTGCGCTCGACCGTCGAAAAGTCCTTCAGCACGAAGTCCGCCGGGTCCTGGCGGCCGGGCGGGCGGCCGATGCCGAACCGCACCCGGTAGTAGTCGCGGGTGCCCAGCGACTTCGTGATCGAGCGGAGTCCGTTGTGGCCGTTGTCGCCGCCGCCGAGCTTCAGCTTCAGCGCGCCGAAGTCGACGTCGAGCTCGTCGTGCACCACGACGATGCCGGACGGCTCGACCTTGTAGAACCGCGCCGCGCCGGCCACCGGACCGCCGGAGAGGTTCATGTACGAGCGCGGCTTCACGAGCACCACGCGGCGGCCGGCCAGCCGGCCCTCGAGCACTTCGCCGCCGGTCTTGTGCGTCTTGAACTTGCCGCCGACGCGGGCGGCCAGCTCGTCCAGCACCATGAACCCGACGTTGTGCCGGTTTCCGGCGTACTGGGGTCCGGGATTGCCGAGGCCGGCGAGCAGGATCAGCTCGCCGGCCCCAGGCAGGTCTTCGGTCATGCGGTGATGTTATTCGGCGGCTTCGGCCGACTCTTCGCCCGCTTCGGCTTCGTCGCCGGCCTCTTCACGCTGCGGCTCGTTGACGGCCACGACGAGCGACTCCGGGTCGGTGACCAGGGTGGCGCCCTGGGGCAGCTCGACCTGGCCGGCCAGCACCTGGGAACCGATCTCGAGGCCCTCGATCGAGACCTCGAACTGCTCCGGGATGTGCAGCGCCTCGACCTCGACCTGCAGGGTGTCGACGTCCTGGTTGACCAGGCCGCCCGGGCCGGGGTTGCCGGTCACGACGACGGGGACGTCGACGACGATCTTCTCGCCGCGCTTCACGACCAGCAGGTCGACGTGCTCGATGTAGTTCTTCAGCGGGTGGACCACGATGGTCTTGGTCAGCGCCAGCTCGACCGCGCCCTCCAGATCCAGCGTGATGACGGCGTTCGAGCCGTTCTCGCGGACGACGCGGGCGAACTCGATCGCCGGCAGCGCGAAGTGCCGCGGGTCCGACCCGTGGCCGTAGAGGACGGCGGGGATCTTGCCGGCGCGACGCGTGCGGCGCGCGGCGCCCTTGCCGAACTCGGTGCGCGGCTCGACGGACAGACGTACCTCGGACACGGTGTGGCACTCCTTCAAATCAACGACAGCATGCTGCGGCGGGGGAAGCCGATGTGTTCTGTTCAAGGAAGTTTCGGCGGCGAGTTTCCGGGCGTGCACGACGACAGGGGCTACTCGAGCCGCCGCGTCGATCACGCCGGGCACCCCAGAAGGGCCCCACCTCGCCGAGACAACCTCAAGAGTGTAAACCAACCTCATCACGGTGGGTTGCGGCGGGGGCCCGGCCCAGGCTAGAACCCTCCTGGAACCCGGTACGTGACGACACAAATCCGGTGGCGGGACAACGCCGGCCGAGGTGTGCTCGGTAGCGGGAGAGCAGGGGGCGGAAATGCGGGCTCGAGGGAGCAAGGTGGCAGCGGTGCTGCTGCTGGGTGGATTGCTGGCGGGCTGCCAGGTGGCGGTCGCGGGCACCGCCGGTGTCTCCGCGGCCGACCAGGCGACGGCGGACCGGCGCGCCGAGGAGCGCGCGGCGGTCGACGCGGCCCTCACGGCGCTGGGTCAAGCACCGGCGATCGCGCTGAAGTCCACGGTGCAGGGAGCCGAGCAGCAGTTCCGGATCACCCGCGGCGGTTACGCCATCGGCGGGCTGCCGCTGGACGGCCGCTTCATCCAGGTGACGGCCGCCGCCGCCCAGTTCTACCTGCAGGCCGACGCCGACTACTGGAAGGCGCACGCCATCGACGAGGGCACGCAGTTCGGCACGAGCTGGGTGCGCTCGCTCGGCTCCGAACTGCCCTTCGACCCGGCGGCCCGGCTCACCCCGCCGGCCCTCGCCGCGGGGCTGCGCAAGGCGCTGACCGGGCTCGACCGGCCGAGTGAGCCGGTCAAGGCGAAGCTGCCGGACGGCACCGAGGTCTACCAGCTCGGCGCCGCGCCCAGCGTCCTGCGCGTCACGACGGCCAAGCCGAACCGCGTCGTCAGCTTCGCCCCGGCGCTGCTCGACCCGCAGGCCGGCCCGAAGTACGGCGCCGAGTTCGGAGTCGCCGCGCTCACCGGGGACGCGGTGAAGACGTTCCACACCGACTTCGACGCCGCCGTCGGCGGGCTGGGGCAGCCGTTCGAGGGGCTGGTGCAGGCCAGCGCCCTCGTCACCAACGACCACCTCGACTGCAAGGACTTCGTCGGCTCCTGCACGACGACGGTCGACGTCTCCAACAGCGTCGTCGGCACGCCGGCGTCGGGGGAGAAGAGCGTCATCCACATCACCCTTTCGGTCGAGGTCAGCGCCGAGTCGCTCGGTGCGCAGACGTGCACGGCGGCCGGGGACGCGGAGCCGTACAAGACGATCCAGCTGTCCTGCGGGGTGAAGTTCAAGCTGCCCAACCGCACGGCCAGCTACCAGGTGCTGTCGAAGCCGACCGCGACGGCGGAGGTCCGCGCGGGCCTGGACGTCGACGCCGTCAAGCAGAAGGTGGCCGCGGAGTTCGCCGGCCTCGGCGGCTGACCTGGACACCTACCCCCGGGTGTGTTGCTTCCGTTGAAGTAGGTGATCTCCCGTTCCTAGCATCGGTCGTGCAGACTGATGACTGACGAGGAGATTCCATGGCCAAGCTGGTGGTTTTCGGGGCGACGGGGTACGCCGGGGGCAGGATCGGCGCCGAAGCGCTGCGTCGCGGCCACGAGGTCGTCGGGGTGGCGCGCCACGCCGGCTCGGTGCCCGAGGGCGTCGACGAGCGGCAGGGCTCGCTGCACGACGAGGAGTTCGTGGCGGGCTTGGCGAAGGACGCCGACGTCATCGTGGTGGCCACCCCGGCCCGCGAGATCGACGGCAAGAAGCTGATCGACGCGGTGCCGGCCCTGGCGCGGATCGCGAGCGAGAACGGCGTCCGGCTGTCGTTCGTCGGCGGCGCGGCGAGCCTGCACGTGGCCGAGGGCGGCCCGCGGCTGTTCGACACCCCGGAGTTCCCGGCCGAGTACAAGGACGAGGCCGGCAGCCACGCCGAGGTCCTCGGCCTGCTGCGCGAGCAGCCCGAGAGCCTCGACTGGTTCTACGTCAGCCCCGCGGCCGAGTTCGGCGCGTGGACTCCCGGGGAGCGCAAGGGCGAGTTCCGCATCGGTGGCGACGTCCTGCTGACCGACGAGAACGGCAAGTCCCACATCGGCGGCGACGACTTCGCGATCGCCTACGTCGACGAGATCGAGCAGCCGAAGCACCGCCGCGCGCGCTTCACCGTCGCTTACTGAGGTTCGCAGCGGAAAGCCCGCCCTCCCCAAGCCGGGGAAGGCGGGCTTTCCGCTTCGAACCTCAGGCGTTGCCGTCGAAGAGCGACGTCACCGAGCCGTCTTCGAAGACCTGCTGGATGGCCTCCGCCAGCATCGGGGCGATCGACAGCACCGTCAGCCCCGGGAACCGCTTCTCCTCGGGGATCGGCAGCGAGTTCGTCACGATGACCTCGCGCGCCTTGCACGACGAGAGCCGCTGGGTGGCCGGGTCGGACAGGATGCCGTGCGTCGTCGCGATGACCACGTCCGCCGCGCCCTCGTCGATCAGGGCCTCGGTGGCCTTCACGATCGTGCCGCCGGTGTCGATCATGTCGTCGATCAGGACGCAGAGCTTGCCCTCGACCTTGCCGACCACGCGGTTGGCCACCGCCTGGTTCGGCTTGTCCGGGTCGCGCGTCTTGTGGATGAACGCGATCGGGCGGTCACCGAGCTGGGCGGCCCACTTCTCGGCCAGCCGCACGCGGCCCGAATCCGGGGAGACGACCGTGATGTCCGCGTCGCCGTAGGTGGCCTTGATGTGGTCGGCCAGCACGGTCTGCGCCATCAGGTGGTCGACCGGGCCGTCGAAGAAGCCCTGGATCTGCGCGGTGTGCAGGTCGACCGTCATGATCCGGTCGGCGCCCGCGGTCTTGAACAGGTCCGCGATCAGCCGCGCCGAGATCGGCTCGCGGCCCTTGTGCTTCTTGTCCTGGCGCGCGTACGGGTAGAACGGCATCACCACGGTGATCCGCTTCGCGCTCGCCCGCTTGAGCGCGTCCACCATGATCAGCTGCTCCATCACGAACTCGTTGATGGGCGTGGTGTGCGCCTGGATGACGAAGGCGTCCGTGCCGCGGACGGACTCTTCGAACCGGACGAACAGCTCGCCGTTGGCGAACGTGTGCGCCGTCTGCGGGGTGATCGTCACGTTGAGGTGCTGGGCCACTTCTTCGGCGAGCTCCGTGTGCGCGCGTCCGGAGAAGAGCATCAGGTTCTTCTTCGGCGTCCCTTGCTTCGGACTCATGCTGGCGACTCCCCGTCGGTTCCTGCTGCTGAATCGGCGTCGAGGGCGGCCTGGGCCGCCTCCGCCGCGGGCGTACCCGGCCGGCGCCGGATCGCCCAGCCTTGGATGTTGCGCTGCGGCGGCGCCGACACCGCGAGTGTGCCCGGCGGGACGTCTTCGCGGATCACGGCACCCGCACCACTGTAAGCGCCGTCACCGATGCGCACCGGGGCGACGAAGGTGTTGTCCGCGCCCAACCGGACATACGACCCGATAACGGTCCGGTGCTTGTGCACGCCGTCGTAGTTCACGAACACACTGGAGCAGCCGATGTTGCTGTGCTCACCGATCGTGGCGTCACCCACGTAGGTCAGGTGGGGCACCTTCGTGCCGGCGCCGATGTCGGCGGCCTTCGTCTCGACGAACGCGCCCAGCTTCGCCTGGACGCCCAGCTTCGTGCCCGGCCGCAGGTAGGTGAACGGGCCGACGTTGACGCCGTCACCGAGCTCCGAGTCCGAGCCGTGCACGCGGACCACCGAGGCGCCCGCGCCGATGGTGACGTTCGTCAGGGTGCTGTCCGGGCCGACCGTGCTGCCCTCGCCGACCGACGTCGTGCCCTTCAGCTGCACACCGGGCTCGATGACGACGTCACGGGAGAGGGTGACGCCGGCGTCGATCCAGGTCGTGGCCGGGTCGGTGATCGTGACGCCCTCGCGCTGCCAGCGCCGCACGATCCGGCGGTTGAGCTCGGCGCCGAGCGCCGACAGCTGCACGCGGTCGTTGACGCCTTCGGTGAGCCACGGGTCGTCGACGACCAGTGCGCCGACGTGCAGCCCGTCGCCGTTCGCGATGCCCAGCACGTCGGTGAGGTAGAGCTCGCCCTGCGCGTTGTCGGTCGAGAGGCGCGAAAGGCCGTCGCGCAGCACCGCCGCGTCGAAGGCGTAGACGCCCGAGTTGATCTCGGTGATCGCCGCCTGCTCCGGGGTGGCGTCCTTGTGCTCGACGATCCCGGTGACCTTGCCGGCGCTGTCCCGCACGATCCGGCCGTAGCC